>DMPJ01000081.1:0-10319 GCA_003456035.1 Planktothrix sp. UBA8402 | reverse complement strand
AAGTCATAACCCGCCACATTTTTAACAACTCGCCCTCCAGCTTTAGCGATTTTCCCATCATAACGAACAATGGAAATTCCCAGGATTAAATCACGAATACCACGATAACGTTGTCGCAGAGAACCTGTATCCCCCGTAGCAATAATTCCGCCAATTGTTGATGTTTCAGGATAGCTAGGATCAAATCCTAAAAATTGATTTTCCTGGGCTAAAATTGCTTGCACTTGGGAGAATTTCATCCCCGCTTCTACGGTAACGGTTAAATCTCCAACGGCGTGTTCAATTAGTTGATTCATGTTTTGGGTACTGACTAGAAAATCAATATTTTCTACCAGTCCTCCCCAATCAATTTTACTACAAAAACCGCCGGGTAAAACCTTTAATTGCTGTTGGTTGGTATAAGCAATAACTTCGGCTAATTGTGCTTGAGTTTGAGGATAAATTATTCCTTGAATTGTTGTTTTTGGTGCTAAACATTCAATTATTTGTTGTTGTCGCACGGATTCAATTTCGCCCCAAGGTTGGACATTGCCTTCCCCTAGGATTTTCTCTAATTCCTGTCGATTTTTATGGTCAGTGCTAGAAATCGCGTTCATTTAAAAAATTCAGAGATTGATTTAAGCAAAAATTAAGTTATAACTATTCTATCGCAAGAAACACCAAAATAGGGAATAGGGTAAACAACATTTAAAACAATTCACAATTAGAAGATATTATAAAAGATTAGGAGATGAATAAATAGCATAAGTGTTACGACCCTGTGTTTTGGCTTCATAAAGTGCTTGATCCGCTTGAATAATTAAAGCAGTAGGTGATGTCTCAGGTTCAGGATATTGACAGGAAATTCCAAAACTTAATGTGGTTTTTTTATAGATAGAAAAATTATTGTGTAGGTGATGAAGTTGTTCAACTTCAAGCTGTATATTTTTAGTAACTTGTATCGCACCTTCTAGGGGAGTTTCCGGGAGAATAATCACAAATTCTTCTCCACCATAACGGAAAACTGCATCCCCAGGACGTTTAAGCGCGCGATTAATCCCATGAGCAACTTGTTTAAGACAAATATCTCCCGCCGGATGACCATAGGTATCATTATAGATTTTAAAATAATCTAAATCACAAATAATTAAGGAAATATATTGTTTATTTCTCGCCATCTGTCGCCAAATTCGAGGTAACTGTTCATCAAAATAACGACGGTTTCCTAATTCAGTTAAACCATCAATAAATGCCAATTTTTCTAATTTTAAATTAGCTGCTTTTAAAGATTCTTCCGTTTGAATCCGTTGCTCAACTTCTGATTTAAGCTGATGATTTTTTTCAAACAGTGTCCGGTTTTGGTGTTCTAATTGATGATAAAGATTCCTAATCGTTAGTTGAGTTTTAACTCTAATAACTACTTCTTCTGGTTGGAAAGGTTTTTTGATATAATCTACCGCCCCTTCTGCAAAAGCTCTAACAATATCTTCAGCTTGATCATTAATACTAATCATCAAAATTGGAATGGCATAGGTTCGAGGATTTGCTTTAATCTGGCGACAGAGTTCATAACCATTAATATCAGGGAGTTGAATATCTAATAAGATTAAATCAGGGGCTTGAGCTTCAATCGTAGCTAGGGCTAGTTTGCCATTAATTGCTTTTCTAACCCGATACCCTTGTTCTGCTAAAATCGCCGTCAAAACGCGTAAATTATCGGGGTAATCATCAACAACTAATATATCAAAGGGATTTAGGTGGTTTGGCTCTTTATTCATTGCTTGGAGGATTAAATCTGATGAGTTAAATCAATAATTAGATCAAATCTAAAATTTAGTACCCATTCTTTCATTACTTGGCTCAAATCCAGAAATTCTCTCGGAATTTANNTTGGTTAGCAGCATAATTTAATTGTTGAATTAATGGACTGGGTAACATCAAAAGTTGAGTTCTTAATCCAGAACTGACTAAAGATTTTATTTGGGGCAATGTATAACTTAAATCTGATTCTTGATATACATATTCTACCCCTAAATGTTCTTTAATTTTTTGGAACAAGACTTCTTCTTTAAAGGGCTTACTAATCCAATCATTGCACCCAGAAACTGAAATAGATTGGCGATCGCGATCAAAAACCGAGGCAGTAATTGCTAAAATTGGANNTTGGAATAGACTTTTGCTGTTCTTGACTGCGAATTTGACGAGCCGTAGCAAAGCCATCCAGAATCGGTAACTGCATATCTAAACAGATTAAATCCGGTTGCCAACTTTGCCAAAGGTTTAAAGCCTCTTGACCATTACTGGCTTCTTGTACCTCAAAACCAATTCTATTTAACATTTTAACTAATAATGAGCGATGATCAGAATCATCGTCCACAATTAAAATCCGAGCCGGATTTTGGTTGGGAGCTAAATGGATAATTTGTTGATAATTTTTACCTGGTGAGATCGGGGTTTCTGTGTCTATTTTAGCTTGAATTTCAAAGGTAAAAATTGAACCTTGTTCTGGAATTGATTCCACCTGAATATCACCCCCCATTAACTGGACAAAATGACGGCTAATAGGTAGTCCTAGACCTGTTCCCTGACCGGATTGACGGCCGACTTCTGTTTGGGTAAAAGCTTCAAATAATAAAGGAAGTTCTTCGGGAGAAATCCCAGCCCCGGTATCCTCAATTTCAAATTTAATATTAATTTTTTGCTCCTGTTGTAAATAATCTTCTAACACAGAACTAAAGTTAAATGGTGAAAATAAATCATTATCATCGCTACTTTGCCCATCAATATTAGCTTCTGGTTGCGGTTTAAATTCAGCACTCACACGCAATTTAATTGAACCTTTTTGCGTAAATTTAATCGCATTTCCCAATAAGTTTGCTAATATTTGACGTAACTTTCTTTCGTCAGTTATAATATATTGAGGAACAGTATTAGATACATAAAATTGAAATAACAAGCCTTTACTTTCCGCTTTTAACCGTAACATATCCTTAATATTATCTAGCAATATTAACAAATTAAATCCAGTTTCACTTAGGATTGTTTTCCCAGCTTCAATTTTAGAAAGTTCTAAAACATCATTAATTAAATCTAGTAAATGTTCTCCACTGCGATTAATAATTTCAATATGCTTTCGATGTTCTAATAATAGAGAATCATCCTTTTTCATGATTTGAGCAAAGCCTAAAATCGCATTCAAAGGAGTCCTTAATTCATGGCTCATATTGGCTAAGAATTCACTCTTAGCAGCATTGGCTAACTCGGCTGATTTTTTAGCAATTTTTAATTCTTCTGTTTGCTCTTGGATCTTAGTAAAAAGTTGGGCTTGGTGAACAGCAACCCCTAATTGGCTGGCAATTTGTACCACCATTTCAATTTCTATTTGTTTCCATTGGCGAAAATTAGAACTTTGATAAGCTCCCAATAAACCCCAAAGTTTATTTGCACAAAAAATAGCAACGATTAAATAAGATTTAACTTGAAATCGCTCTAAAAAATTAATATAACAAGGGCTAAATTGAGCTTGATAAATATTTTCAACACATCGATAACTGACCCCTCGGCGGTAAACTCCACCTTGGGTTTCTTGTAAATAAGTATCTTCCATAGAGATTTCAGAAATTTCAGTTAAGGATTCAAACACACAATCGGAATTTAAAATCGCAGTTTGAAGCATCACCGGATCACGATATTGAGCTTTAATAAAAGGTATCCAACCTGTTTCTACTGACTCAGCAACGACTTTTCCACTCCAGTCAGGATTAAACTGATAAATCACAACCCGATCGCAATGTAACACCTTTCTTAATTCTACGGTTGTAGATTTAAAAATTTTATTCAAGTTTAGGGTTTGTCGCATTCGTTGAATCACACGAGCGCTGGTTTTTTCTCGTTTAATACTTTCTTGGAGTTCTATTTCAACTCGTCCTCGCTCTTGAATTTCTTTCTCTAATTGGGCTTTTTGTTCTTGCAATTGTTTTTGTTGCTCAACAATTGTTAACTGATTCTTAACCCGAACAATAACATCTTCAATTTCAAAGGGTTTGGTAATATAATCAACCCCTCCAACTTCAAAACCTCTGACTTTATTATTAATTTCCGATAAAGCACTAATAAAAATTACACGAATGTCCCTAGTTTGAGGGCAATCTTTTAATTTTTGGCACAATTCATAACCATTCAAACCTGGCATCATTACGTCTAGTAAAATTAGTTTTGGAGGACAATGATTGATTTGCTCTAATGCAGATTCTCCATCTAAAGCTCTATCGACTTCATACCCAGCATTAGTCAGAAAACCATAAAGCAGTTCCATATTTTCTGGGACATCATCAACAATTAAAATTTTGGAAGCCGGGGCTTGATTAGCACTATTTAACATAAGTTTTACAAAAATAATGGGTTTAAAGCCTCGCCCTAGAAAGGCAACTTTTCCTAAAGAAACTGCTAAAAATTAGTTCCACAGAAAAGGGTATTCAACCTGCTTGATAACAACCCAACAGCTAAGAAGCAACGCACACTGAAAACTAGAGTTATGGGTTTTTGTAGAGTTAAACCGTTAATCAACCCTCTAAAGTGAAAAATCCACCGCCATTCCTGGGGTGGAGCTTAAAACGTTCCATCCTAAACATGGCACGATTTCGATGTTCTTCGTTTGAGCCAAAGCGTCCTAGACTAGAACACTCTTTCAACAAAGACCCATCTTCAATTATTTGTCCGTACAGTTGTGATCGGGGTTTGACACACAGCCAAACCCTCAATAACCCTAAACTTGAGCAGCTTTGGGCGAACTCAAAACCTCAGTATTGGCCTGAGTGGATTTACCGTTACTTTCTGCATCTCCGTGGCGAGGTTGAATCACGCCATAACCACGATGATTAGAACGCTTGTAGATCACATTGATTTCTTCTGTTTCGGCATTGCGGAACATATAGAAATCATGATCAATAAATTGAAGCTGTTCTAAAGCCTCATCAACGGTTATTAGAGGCATCGCAAAATATTTTGTGCGAATCACCTCTGGGGGTAGTTCAGGAGAACGATCCCCGATCAAATCCTCAACCACCGGATGCTCAATAACGACTTCACCGGTTTTCAGTAGATTTGGACTCTTATCCTGACGTTTCTCCTTATACTTNNCGAGCAATTTTGTCGGCGACTAGATCAATGCTGGCGTAAAGATTTTCACTACTTTCTTGAGCGCGAATCACAGTTCCGTTGGCATAAATTGTCACTTCTGCGGTTTGTTTTGGATTTATCCGAGGGTTCCGAGCAACCGATAAATGTACATCCACTTCCGTCGTCAATTGTTCAAAATGACTGACGGCTTTTGTGATCTTCTGATGTACATATTCGTTAATTGCAGTCGTAACTTCTAAATTTTTACCCTGGATAACAAGCTTCATAAAGCTCCCTCCCGCTCATAATGTGGGCATATTCTCACCTTAACACTAACCTGATACTAAACTTCACCCGTTTGATTTTTTTTTTGATCCTGTGACAATTCTTGACTTTTCCGGGGTTAATTTTCGCCAAAAACCCCTTGATTTTTTTTCTGATCTCTTGTATGTTCTTTCTGATCTCCTGGGAGTTGAGTTAAATATTCCTACTCATTATATTAGGATTAAATCTTAATTGTCTTGAATACTGCTATAATAGTGAGTTATTTTTTTTAAGGGTTGTCGTGGATCTTCCTTGTCAAGTTTATTACTTCGGATCGGTTCCCTATACGGTAGCCTGGAATTGGCAACAATCCTTGGTTCAAGAGCGCAAACTCAACCCCGATCTCGATGATGTGTTGATCCTGTTGGAACATCCCCCCGTCTATACCTTGGGACAAGGATCTGATCGGCAATTTCTCAAGTTCGATCCCGACCATTCTTGCTTTGAACTGCATCGGGTAGAACGGGGCGGTGAAGTCACCTACCATTGTCCAGGGCAGTTAGTCGGCTATCCGATTTTAAATCTACGACGTCACAACCCCGATTTACATTGGTATTTACGGCAGTTAGAACAAGTATTAATTCAAGTCTTAGGAATCTATGGACTCCCCGCAGAAAGGATTCCGGGCTTAACCGGGGTTTGGATTAACCAAATCAAGGTGGCGGCCGTTGGCATAAAAGTTAGTCGTTGGATTACTATGCACGGTTTTTCCTTAAATGTCTGCCCTGATTTGAGTGGGTTTGAAGCGATTGTTCCCTGTGGCATTTCCCATCGACCCGTCGGTAGTTTGGAGCAATTTATTCCTGGGATTAGTTTAGAACAAGTCCGTTCCCAAGTAGCAGAAACCTTTGCTCAAGTCTTAGGACTAGAGTTGATTCCTCCTCAATTAAAATTAACAATTAATTAACAATTCTGTTAAGCCAGAAAGATTATTTAGACTTGACTGGTAATGATTGAAAATTATGTTATAATCTGGAATGGATTAGGTATCGGTAGCCCTGTAATGCTGGAATTAGGAAAAGTTTTTCTGTTTAGTGTAAGTCCTACTCGCTTACCTCCGAATTCCAATCTCTGCACACTACTCGATTTTAAGAGGTAAGTAATGACTATTTACGTTGGTAATTTATCTTATGCCGTCACGGAAGATGATCTCAAAGATGTCTTTGGTGAATATGGTACTGTCAAAAAAGTTCAGCTTCCTATTGACCGTGAAACCCAACGCAAACGAGGTTTCGGTTTTGTGGAAATGGAAACCGAAGAAGAAGAAGCCAAAGCTATTCAAGAGTTGGATGGGGCTGAATGGATGGAGCGCGCTCTCAAGGTGAATAAAGCTCGTCCCCAGGAAGATCGCAAACCTTCTTCCCGAGGCGGTGGCGGCGGTGGCGGCGGCGGCTGGGGCGGCGGTGGTGGTGGTAAATCCAGATACTAATATCCCCCCTCGCCCCTTTTAACACTCAACCGCAAGAAGTCCCACGTTTTTCCTCACTCTTTTGCGAAGGATCACCAAAGTGTGGGATTAATTGCGGTCAATATTTGTGCTATAGTCAAAACTTCTCTGCATAGAGATTAAATGGCAAACACCAAGCCGTATAAAAATTTTTTTTCTACGCAGCTTGTTAAACCAATCTATAATTTTAACTAGGAGAATATGGAATGAGCCAAGTCGTTCTCGGTGAAACTGAACAATTAGAGTCTGCTTTACGTCGCTTTAAACGAAAAGTTTCACAAGCTGGCATTTTTGCCGATCTGAAAAAAAATCGTCATTTTGAAACCCCCGGACAAAAACGCAAGCGTAAAGAGGTAGCTCGCCATAAAGAACGCCGTCGCCTCCGCAACCGTAGACAACAATTTCAAAATAGTGAACCTTAAGGCAAAAGTGGACATTTGCAGTGAGCAGTTAGTCGGCACTTGTCCGTCATGTAGTACGAACTTCCCCGTTCGGATTTTGCGACTAACGGTTTGCTGTCCCTATTCCTTAACTTCCTTAACTGATTAATTTTTTCGGTGGCCCTAGGCTCGACTCTCGACTGGGGAGATGATTGTCCTCCCAGGGAAATCTTTCTGGGGGGAGATTGTGCCACAGTTGCTCAATGTGATTGGCTGGCATGGTTAGATATAAAATATCCCCTGGTTGTAGCTAAACTACAAACAATAATTCGAGGTTTCATAAATATTGCCATCCATAAAAGCGATCATCCCGTTAAATTTCCCAACCTGATAGCCACCTGATGAAATTATCAACGGTCTGATTCCCCCGAAACTGGATCTCAAAACACGAACTCCCAGAGAAAAGTGATTTCAGAATTCATCATCGGTAAAAACTGGAGGCCATAATTCATTAATCGGTAATTCCCAACCCGGAAATAGTTCTGGTAGGGTTAAAATATCTCCATTTCCGAGTACAATTGGTTCCTCTGTAGAGCGATAAACCGTAACTGTTAACTCATCAGGATCAATCAGAATAGCGACTTGCGCCCCTAATTCCAAAAACTGATTAATTTTCTTTTTTAAAGGCTTGATGCGATCGCTTTGGGATTTAATTTCTACCACTAAATCAGGAACTAATTCAGCAAAATAACGCACACTTTGTTTAAGACGGGATGCACGAACAAAAGAAACATCAGGAGCTTTGAGGTTAGTATCAGGGAGGATAAAACCCCCAGCCGAGTCAAAGACACGACCTAAACGACGAGGATAAACCCAGTTACCCAGAAAACGGGTAAAAATAGCTCCAATTTCACTGGAGACAATATCTGATGGCCCCATAATTTCAATCTTCCCGTTGATTAATTCTAACTGATAATCTAAACCTCCTTCGGAGAGATTTTTTTGGACTTGCTCTAAATCTTTTATAGTCATCAGAGACATAAAAATAATCTCCTATTGTATTTTGTATTGAATTTTAATTATAACAAAAAAAGCGATCGCTATCCCGATCCCGGATAAATAATTAACAGTTTAGAGTCCAGTTAAAGCATCGGTATTCGGGTCAGGTAAAGGCTGTTGAACATCAATATTAGACCAGGATTTTGTAGGAGAAGAAAGACTTTTAACCGATAAACGAGTAGTTTGTTGTAACCGTCCTTGATCCTGTAACTTGACCAATTCTTCTTGATAAATTGCCATTAACCGGGCTAAACTTTCAGCAATTTGATCCCAACTTTCATCACTGACAATTTTATCGGCAATCCCTTGAAACAGATCTCCTTGTTTGCTTTTCTTGACAAATTCCTTCAACCGTTTCCCCGATTTTTGTAAAACCGCTTGATACACTTCCCCATTTGACCACCATAGACCCGGTTGAGTTAATAACCAAGTCAGGATATATTCTTGGGCGTGTTGTTCCTTAACCCAAGTGGCGAGATACTGTAATTCTTCCATCGGTTTGATCAAACTGCACTAGAATTTTGTATACCGCAAATCTTTAAAAAAACCTAACTTAAATTATACACACTGTAGAATCAACGCTAATCTAATAAGATTACTGCATTCAGTAACCCACAATATTAGATTCAACAGAACTCTATGACCCTACAAAAATTTGGTGTAATTGGTCTAGCCGTCATGGGTGAAAACCTGGCGTTAAACGTCGAGCGTAATGGGTTTCCGATCGCAGTTTATAACCGCACCGGGGCTAAAACCGATGAGTTTATGGAGCAACGGGCCCAGGGAAAAAACGTTAAAGCGGCTTATACCCTAGAAGAATTTGTCCAATCCTTAGAACGTCCCCGTCGCATTCTAGTGATGGTGAAAGCCGGGAAACCCGTTGATGCAGTCATTGATCAGCTTAAACCCCTGCTGGATAAAGATGACATGATTATCGACGGTGGAAACTCCCTCTATGAAGACACCGAACGCCGCACCAAGGAACTAGAAGCCACGGGTTTAGGGTTTGTGGGCATGGGTGTGAGTGGCGGGGAAGAAGGTGCTCTTTGGGGCCCCAGCCTGATGCCAGGGGGTACGGAAGCCTCCTATAAAGAATTAGAGCCGATTTTAACCAAAATTGCCGCCCAAGTGGATGACGGCCCCTGTGTGACCTTTATTGGGCCAGGGGGGGCGGGTCACTACGTTAAAATGGTGCATAACGGGATTGAATATGGGGATATGCAGTTAATTGCGGAAGCTTATGACCTGCTGAAAAATGTAGCCGAGTTGACTGCGGCGCAACTGCATGAAGTGTTTACCCAATGGAATACCACCGACGAACTCAATTCTTTTCTGATTGAAATTACGGCGGATATTTTCCAAAAAATTGACCCCGAAACTGGTTCTCCTTTAGTTGATTTAATTGTTGATTCTGCGGGACAAAAAGGTACCGGACGCTGGACGGTGATCAGTGCTTTAGAGTTAGGAGTTTCGATTCCGACAATTATCGCGGCGGTGAATAGTCGGATTATTTCTTCTTATAAGGATCAACGGGTGGCTGCTTCTGAACAATTACCAGGGCCAACCATTGAATATGATGGAGATGTCTTACGCTTAATCAATAAAATTCGGGATGCTTTGTATTGTTCCAAAATCTGTTCCTATGCTCAAGGGATGGCGTTATTAAGTGCCGCTTCTAAGGAGTATGGGTATAATTTGGATCTGGGAGAAATGGCACGAATTTGGAAGGGAGGTTGTATTATTCGGGCCGGATTTTTGAATAAAATTAAAGCTGCTTTTAGCGAAAATCCTGATTTACCGAATTTGTTATTAGCACCGGAATTTAAACAGACGATTTTAGATCGTCAACAAGCCTGGCGGGAGGTGTTAGTTATAGCTAATCAATTTGGCATTCCAGTTCCGGCTTTTAGTGCGTCCTTAGACTATTTTGATAGTTACCGACGGGCAACTTTACCCTTGAATTTAACCCAAGCCCAACGGGATTATTTTGGTGCCCATACATATCAACGTAC
>DMPJ01000445.1 GCA_003456035.1 Planktothrix sp. UBA8402 | reverse complement strand
GGGAGCAGGGGAGGTAAACTTTTGCTATTACCCATTCGTAATTCGTAATTCGTAATTCGTAATTCGTAATTCGTAATTCGTAATTACCCATTCCCTTGATTAAATTTTTCGCGGAAACTTTTTTCCTGGTGTTTAACGGCTGCTAAAAGTTCAGCATTTTGTAATATTACCCCAACTTGATTATTAAAAACTTGCATATATTTCTGATCATTGCTATCAAAACTGACTCGAAATGCTTCGGGGACTTCAGTATCATAACTTAACACTTGATCATCATCCTCAACGGGTTTCTTTTTATTAACTAATTGAGTCACACCAATTAACTCACCATCGGGGTTCCAAACAGGCATACACAATAAACTACAGGTACGATATCCCGTTTTCTGATCGGTTTTTTTAGCAGTTTCCGAGTCAGGATAATCATATAAATCAAAGGGAATATTCAAAGAAACTCCCATTTCCGCAACTTTTCCCGCATACCCTTGACCGACTTGAATTCTAATTTCATGTTCTGAACCATCATTAAAAGTAATTTTAGTCCAAAGTTGATTATTTTGCCGATCTAATAACCATAATGTACTCCGATCTGCCATCATTAAATCCTTGGCAGCCGCCATGACTCGTTTGAGGATTTCATCGAGTTCTAAACTACTTTGACTCACAGAACGAGTCGCGGCCATTAGAGCGGCTGCAACTCTTTGTCCTCTGGCGGTTTTATGATAGGAACAAAAACTTTCTAAAATCATCCGAATTAAGGGAGCATTTTCCAAAAATTGTTGCTCATCATCACTTGTAAATCCTTGATGATCGATTCTTTCTGATAAGGGAAGACTGCGATCGCATCCTGGTTTTAACTTATTAATCGCTTGCACAACCGTGACTAAAATTCCCTGTTCATTTAATAAGGGAAAAGCTAACATTGAATAAGTTCGATAACCATTTTTCTGATCCTGTTCTTGAGCCGTTTTCGATCTGGGATCATCATAAAAATCATAAGGAATATTCACGACTTTTTTTAATTTAGCAACTTCTCCCACAATCCCTTTATCAGCCGGAACTCGAATTTCCAAGGGACAATTTTCTTCACTTTCAGCAATCATTGACCAAAATTCATTCCGTTCTTCATCTAACATAAAAATAGTCGTGCGATCTGCATTTAATAACTTTCCTGTTTTTAAGGTAATTGAGCGTAATGTAGCATCTAAAATTTCATCAAACCCCTGTCCATCCATAACTTGATTTAACATAGCTAAGGTTTGGCTAATCACGCCTTGGGGAGTATTTTCTGCGTGTTGTTTCATCGCTTCATATTGTCTGGCATTATATAAAGCTACCCCGACTTGGGAATTAAAAATCTGCATATATTTTTGACTATTAGCATCAAAACTCGCTTCAAAACATTCCGGTGCTGTCGGCCAATCATCGGGTTCATATTCGGCAAATTCACCCTGTTTGTGCTTATTAATTAATTGAGTCACACCNNAACAGGCATACACAATAAACTACAAGTACGATATCCGGTTTTTTGATCGGTTTTTTGCGATATTTCTGACTCAGGATGAGCATATAAATCAAAGGGAATATTTAAACTATTTCCCGTTTCTGCAACTTTTCCAGCAAATCCTTGTCCGATTTTTAATCGCAGTTCTCGAATAGAGCCATCTTCAAAGGGAATTTGTGTCCAAAGTTCCTGGGTAATTTTATCTAATAACCATAGGGTACTTCGATCCGCATTCATCAATTTTTTAGCTGCTTTCATCACCCGTTGAATAATTTCTTCACAGTCTAAACTACTTTGATGAACCGTTCTAGTGGCTTCTGTTAAGGCTTCAGAGGCTTGTATTTTTTGGGTTAGTTTATAACTTTCATAACAGCTTGTCAAAATGCGTTGTAAACCGGGAACATATTGTAAAAATTGCTGAGGTTCGATTTCAGTAAATCCAGTTTTATCAATTTTATCTTGAAAAGAATCGGCTAAAAGATGAGTTTTTTTAAGTTTATTCACTAAATGAACAAAAGCAAAAATTGTTTGATTATCTTCTCCTAAAGGAAGGGTTAACTGATTATAAATTTGATACCCAATTCTAGGATTTTGGGTTTCAGCAAAAATCGAATACCAATCCGCAGAATAATCTGAAGTTGTGGGAATTGCTTTTTTATAAATCGTGACTCGTCCGGCGGTTTGATTATTAGCTAAAATTGAAATTTTTGTGGTTGGATTTCCGGTGAATCTGGTACTAATTGACCAAAATTCGTTTTTTTCTTTATCAATAAAATAAATTGTCATCCGATCCACACACATTAATTCTACCAGTTTTAAGGCAATTGAACCTAAAATTTCACTTAAAATATCATCAAATTCTTTCCCTTCCATTTCTCGCAACATGGACAGGAGTTTTTGTTCTTTTTCGGCAATAATTTGATTAAAATTCGGCTCTTGACTGGCTAAAGTTTTTTGTAACCAATTTTCGTTAAAAACCGTTTCATAAATTTGGTTATAGACTTTTAATTCGGTTCCCTGTTTAACCACTAATCCCGATAATCGCAGTTCCATTTGTTCCACAGTAATATCCGTCGGAATACTGCCTTTTTGCAAAATATTTTGATATAAACTTAAGCGAGATGTAATTCGGTTATCGGCTTTTAGAATCCGATCTCGAATGGTTTTTAAATGGGGAGGTTCATCTTGAGATTCCCAATTTTCAATAAAACGGGTATGGATTAACTGTTCAACCCAACTCTGAACTTGAGAATTAGGAATATCCAAAAATTGAGTATTTTCAATCACTTTTTGATGAATTAGATAACACAGTTTTTGAGTTAAAAAAGGTTGTCCTCCTGTCCATTCTAAAATAGTTTTTAGGACTAATTCAGGCTGACTAATTTTCCCGACTAATCCATTAATTAAGGGTTGCACTTCTTGATAACAAAATCCATTCAGTTGAATGGGACGACCGACATTAAAAGGATTACAGCTTTTATCCTGANNCTGCATTAAATCATTGGGTGTGGCGACCCCTAATAAGGCAAAAGTTAATAAGGGATATTCGTCACAGGTTCTAATAAATGCAAAAAAATCATCCGCACAAAAATTAAGGCTAAGAATACTATCAACTTCATCAATAAAAATAATAATTGGTTGTTGAATACAGTCTAATAATACCTGTTCAATTAACTCGCTTAACCGTTGAATGGGGGGTAAAAATTCTCGTTCTTGTAACCAAGCTTTTAAATGAATGGGAAGCCGAAAACTGGTAACTAAACGCCTCATAATTCCCGCATACCATTGATCAGGTGTAATATCTTGGGAACCAATTTTTGTTAAATCTACCGCCGCACAAGCAAAACCTTCATCTTGGAGTTGATGTAAAGTTCTGACTCGTAAACTGGTTTTTCCCATTTGACGCGCATTCAAAACATAACAAAATTCTCCCGCTTTTAAGGCTTCATATAAGTCCCGGTCTGCTTGTCGAATCACATAACTAGGAGTATCTAAAGATAGATGTCCACCGACTTTATAATGATAGCTTGAAGTAGATGTTAAATTCATATAATTTCGGTTAATTATTAGGTTTTAATCATTAAACGATGACCAAAATAGTTTTGATAAAGTTCAAAGCGAGGAGTGACTTCATTCCCTTGCAAATGAACTAAACCTAAACTATGTAATTTAAACGCTAAAATTGATTCTAATTCCACAGGTTGAGAAGAACAAACCACCTGATAAAAAGCTTGAGCTAATTCAGGATGTTGTTGTAAATTCCATAAATGTCGGCGGAGATGGTCGCCATAAATTCCGGCTTCTGTGGGTGCTATTTCTGCGAATTGTTCTAAACTCATAGAATATTGAACGAGATGATAAAGTGCTACTCGAACTAAATAGGGATGTCCTCCTACTATTCTCATTAAAGTTTCGACTTCAATATCTCCCCAATTTAATCCATGTCGGTGTGCTAACTCGTTAACTTGAGTTGCGGTAAATTCGGTTAATTCAATCGGTAAACCAACATTAAATGGAGATTGATTAATGTCTAAAGGAATATAAACTTCTGTGGAATGAACAATCACTAAGCGTAGTTTTTCCCAAAGTTCACTATCTCCTCCCCCATAGTTAGCTTCTTCATACCAAGCTCGGAGTAAACTAAAGAAATCATCGGCAATATTTGGATATTGAAACACTCGATCTACTTCATCTAATCCTAGCACTAAAGGGGTATCACTTTCTGATAATAAATAATCCTCAAAATAAGCCGTACAATTATCTTTACTCCCAAAGGTATTACTCCAATAATCAGGAACGTGATGGGCTAATTTTAATTTACGAGTTACTTTAGAACATAACCATTGTAACAGATGATTTAAGTTAGTAAAAATAGATTTATCCGCGTGTTGAAAACTTAAAGGAACTGTGCGATAACCCTGTTCCCGTCCCTGTTCTAAAATTCGCGCCATCAGTGAAGTTTTTCCCATCTGACGGGGTGCTTTTAAACGAATTAATGCCCCCGGATGGGTCATTTCGTGATAACATTGATCTTCATGGGGAACCCGTTTGATATAAAAAACCGATTCTAAACGGACTTGTCCACTGGGTAATTCCGGTTCTGCTACGGGAAGGGGAGAAGGAATTTCTGAGGAATAAATGGGTTTAATTGAAAGGGAGGAAACTGGGGATAGTTGATGGGATTCTATGGCTAAATTATCGGGTTTTTCGAGTTCCGATTCATCCCAATTTAACTGTAAATTTTGCTGCTGAGATTCGGGAATAGAATCTTGCAAAAAACCAAGAATTTCTTGTATAATTAAAGTCGTATCTTGTTGATCTGTCCAGGTGCGTTGAACGGTTCCTAATAAATAACTTCTTAGATCATGATTTAAGGCTAAATTTGCCGGACAATTCACCCAAATTGGAATAATTATTGGTAAACGGTGAGAATGAGTATCTTGTAATTCTCGGACTTGACGCAATTCTTCAATCACCATTTCACTAAGGGTTGATTGAGGCGATAACAGTAAAATAAAATAGTCACAGTGTTTTAATTCTGTATCAATTTCAGCTAAAAAATCGGTTTCCTGTTGATTTAGTTGAGAGCAGGTGACTTCCCAAGCTGCTAGGAATACATGATGTCCAACTTGAATTAAAACCGCTTCTAACTGCTGGGCAAAATTAATATTTAACTCAGTATTTCCGTGACTGATAAATACTCGATAACAATGGGGAGAGAGTTGCAGTAGTTCCCCAGGAATTTGACTCAACTGAACAAAATCATCTTGGTTTTGATAGCGTTCTACTGCTCCTTTAATCGTTTTTTTTGTGACTTTTTCTCCAAAAGTTTGAGAGATTTTCTGCCAAAGTTTATATCCAACATATTTTTCAATATAGCTGGGATTTAAAGGATAAATTTCATGGTAACTTTTTCCTTCCCAAGAGCCAATAAAAACCTCCCTTTCTAAATCATTGAGATGCTTACCCTGATGTTCAAAAATCAATTGGTCAATCCATTCTAATGCTGCTTTAGCATCCATAGTCTAGTTCTAATATATTTAGTTTATTCATAAAAAATACCGTGATCAAACTGATGATGTTACAATTTTAATCAAGATTTTTGCACAAACCTCTCCCATCCGTGACCATTATACCCTTTACGCACAGGTACATTTTAAATTATAAGTATTAATTTTGATCCCGGTGTGAGTGAAATCACTGAAAGTGTATAGAGAATTGTGATAAAAGTCAATTTAACCTTGGTAATTCCTGAATATTTCTGAGGTTTTATGAGGTTTTAAGGAGAGAATTCAGGATACAATATCAACTTAGCCTGG
This sequence comes from Planktothrix sp. UBA8402, assembly GCA_003456035.1. Lineage (GTDB taxonomy): Bacteria > Cyanobacteriota > Cyanobacteriia > Cyanobacteriales > Microcoleaceae > Planktothrix. Next base: position 2,392 of record DMPJ01000445.1, on the reverse strand, counting down.
GGGGATTTTACAGGTCGGTAAAAATTNNAAAATATAAGTAAATCCATTCTTGATCACAATTGAATGGAAAATCCCCTCTATCTTTAAGGAAAACCCTCTATATGTGCTACCGAACTCAAACTCTTATGATTCAAGACTGCATTCATCGTTTATACTTATGTTACTATCAAGTTTACGGCCAGCAACAACTTAATTATGCAGACTTGATGGTCGAGGTGGCTAATTTTGCTTTGGATCGAATTTTACAAAGTGATGCTCCCTATCACAATGTTGAACACNNAGCAATTTTGCGGGGAAAATATCTCAGTGAAAAAAATGTTTCCCCCCAAGAGTGGCTCGATAATATTATTGCTTTATTGTGTCATGATATTGGCTATATTAAAGGCATTTGTTGTGAAGATAGGATTGAAGAAAGAATCTATTCCACCGGAAAAAATGGAGAAGTGATTCAACTTCCACCGCAAACAACCGATGCTAGTTTAACTCCTTATCATGTTGATCGGGGAAAACAATTTATTCAAGAATATTTTGAGCAGAATCCCTTGGTTAATATTAACACAATTCAACACTATATTGAGTTAACTCGCTTTCCNNATGAAGAACATCAAGATACAACAGATTATCCTGGTTTAATTCGGGCGGCGGATTTAATTGGTCAGTTAGCTGATCCAAAGTATCTTCATAAAATGCCTGATTTATTTCAAGAGTTTGAAGAAACCGGATCAAATCGACAGTTTGGCTATCACCATCCCGATCATATTAGACAGGCTTATCCCAATTTCTTTAAAAATGTTGTAGCCCAATACATTCAAACAGGTTTACATTATTTAACCTTTACTATGGAGGGAAATCAAATGATCAGTCACCTCTATCAAAATGTTGAATTTGCTAAAAAATATCCCCAAGACAAACCGATTAACTATTGCCCTATTTCTGATAAAAATTCTTCAATTGCTTGAAATTACTAAATCCGACCTCTGATCCAGGAGAGAAACTACATCAACAGGGAAAAATCCATGTTAAAATCATCAATAGTATTTCGTGCAGGATTAGGAGTAGGATTATTTTTTACCCTCTGTTTTATCGCATTAGAAAATTCAGTATTAACCAGTTTAGAGTTAGGGATTATATCGGGATGGTCTGTAGGCTGTTTAGTCCAATGGTGGCAAATTGATCAAAAACCAGAATCAACGGAGACTTTTGAAATTGAAGCGATCGCTGATAATCTTTCCGGTATTCTAGCTAAATCTAAACTATTACCACCTGCTTCTAAATCTACTCCCCGTCCCACCCAAGCTACAACCCTTTTAGGTTGGATTTTTAAACGCAATAAAAATTGATTTTTTGCCATGTTTCTATTTTTATCTAAACTTTTACCCTTATTTATTTATCCCTTGGGATTGAGTTGTTTATTAATGTTTGTGGCTCTATTTACCCTGTGGAAATATCCCCGATGGACAGGGGCGGTAATTAGTTGCGCCCTAGTGATTTTATTATTAGGAAGTAGTCGAGGAGTTGCTCAATTATTAGTCGGATCTCTTGAATCTCAAAATGTTCCCAAGACTGAACTTCCTAATGCTGCGGCGATCGTTGTTTTAGGAGGTGGGACTAAACCCGCTTTACCGCCGCGTCCTTGGGTGGATGTCTCAGAAGCAGGCGATCGCATATTATATGGATCATTATTACATCGTCAGAAAAAAGCCCCTTGGTTAATTTTAAGTGGGGGTAGAATTAATTGGCAAGGTGGGGGTGATCCCGAATCTCAAGATCTGGCTAAAATTGCTGAAGCAATGGGTGTCCCTTCCTCAGCAATTTTACAAGATCCGACTTCATTAAATACTTATGAAAATGCGGTGAATGTGCAGAATATTTTAAAAGAAAATAAGATTCAAGGGCCGATTTTATTAGTTACTTCTGCTTTACATACTCCGCGATCGCTATTAATTTTTAAGCGTCTAGGAATGGATGTAATTCCAGCACCAACGGATTTTTTAATGATTCCTTCTGAAATCAATCAAGCTCAAAAAACTTGGCAAGGAGTTTTACTCAGTTGGATACCCGATACTCTATCTTTGCATCAAACAACTCAAGCCTTAAAAGAATATATTGGATTAGGGGTTTATCGGTTGCGAGGTTGGTTGTAGGGAATTACGAATTACGAATTNNTGATGACTGATAACTGATTTCTGTATTCTCCTGTCTCCTATGTTCTCAAACTATGGTATCAATTCTAACTCATCTTCTCGGAAGTGAGCTTTAAATTTATCGCCAAAATCGACAACAATAGGCAAATTTGGGCTAAGGGGTCTTCCCCGCCAATCAGTAATCACAGATACAACATTTCCTTCCAATCCCTTAGCATCAAATTCTTGATTCCGATGTTGGGGATGGA
>DMPJ01000023.1 GCA_003456035.1 Planktothrix sp. UBA8402 | reverse complement strand
CAAATCATGGGAATATTCTTAATCAAGTTATCCCTGGAATCTTAGCAAAATTAGGAAATTTGCCATTTATTCTTGCTGAACCTTTGAAAATAGCAGATTATTTTATAGGTTTAGATATTTCCAGAAAACCGAAAAAAAAAGGAACTGGTAGTTTGAATGTTTGTGCGAGTGTCCGTTTATATAACAAGCGGGGAGAATTTATCCGCTATGGTTTGGAAGATGCGTTAACAGAGGGNNNNAACTGTATTGATTTATCGGGATGGTTTGTTTCGAGGAAATGAAGTTAAACATTTACAGGAAAGGGCTAAAGCCATTCGTTCTAAATTTATCCTGGTAGAATGTATTAAAACAGGAGTTCCTAGACTTTATAACATTTCTCAACAAATTTTAAAAGCACCCACAAGAGGATTATCACTTCGTTTATCTTCCTCTGAAGTTCTTTTAGTTACAACACAATTAAAGTCTGAAAATATGGGTGTACCTTTTCCTTTGCGTTTAAGAGTTATTCCTGATCCTAATCATGCTGAACCGATTTCACTTGAAGATTTAGTAGAAGCAACATTGAAACTAACATTACTGCATCATGGTGCATTAAAAGAACCCCGTTTACCAGTTCCCCTTTTTGGTTCTGACCGGATCGCTTATCGACGTTTACAGGGAATTTCTCCCAGTTCGTCACAGGGGGATAAGCAATTTTGGTTATAAGCTCCAAAATAGAGATTATAACAGGCATTANNATAACCTAGCGAGCGAGGACGCTCGCACTACTACAAGGATTTAAGGATTTCAGAATCGGGAATTTAGAGAGTTAACCGCTTATAAAAATACTTTTAAAGACTAGATTCTGAATCTGGAGCAATTTCTAACCCGGGTATTTGTCGAATTTGCTGCTGCTCTTTAATTAAATCCGATAGGGAATCAATATTAACTCCAATTCTATGACAAGCTGTTTGCAGTGCGTCCATAAACTTGTCTATATCATCTCCATAACCCGATAGTTTGGCTGCATTTTCAACACCTTGTTTAGCATTAGCTTTCGCACAATCAATTAATTCTAGGTCTGTGAGAGGTTTTGATTTACTCATTATGATAACATTATTAATACAGTTAATCTATTGTACCTTAACTCCCTGAATTTTAATTAAAAATATAGCAATAGGCAATAGGCAATAGGCAATAGGCAATAGGTAATAGGCAATAAAGTCTTTCTTCCCCATTACCCATTACCCATTACCCATTACCTCCTATAACAGCATCTTCAAATTTATATCCAACCCCGGTCACCGTTTTAATAAAAGTGGGATGGGAGGGGTCAGGTTCGATTTTTTTTCGCAGTCTAGCGACATGGGTATCCACAACCCTTTCATCACCAAAAAAGTCATCTCCCCAAAGTTTATCTATTAGTTGGGTACGACTCCAAACCCGACCCGGATAACTCAGAAAAGTTGATAATAAATTAAATTCTAAAGTGGTTAAATCCAGGGTTTCTGTGTTCCCTGACTCTAATTGATAGCTGGCTATTCTTTGGTCTAAATCCACTAAAAAATGCGGGGTTTGATAAACTTGATTCGGTTGACTTCCTTGGCGCAAACTTCGTCTTAATAAAGCTCTAACTCTAGCAACTAATTCTCTAGGACTAAAGGGTTTAACAAAATAATCATCCGCGCCTGTTGATAAGCCAATAATTCGGTCTAGTTCTTCACCTTTTGCAGTTAACATTAAAATATAAGGGTCTTTTTGCCCTGGTTTTTGGCGAATTCTAGCACAGACTTCTAACCCATCTAACCCCGGAATCATTAAGTCTAAAATAATTAAATCCGGTTGTAGTTCTTGAAATTTTTGTAACGCGGCTAACCCATTATTGGAAATCTGGCAAGAAAATCCTTCCGCTTCTAAAGTATGCTGAATTAAACGAGCGATTTCGGGTTCATCCTCAACAATTAAAATATCCATAAATTATAATTAAGCGGGAGTATAAATACCAAATTTTGCCAGAATTACTGTTCCCTTGAATCAGTTTATATACCAATATAGCAACATTTGAGAATAGAAAAACTTAGGCTAATAGGCTTGACAATTAAAAGATTAGTTGGTAGTATTTTAAAATACAAACTAATCTGAATCTTATGCCTTTTCTTCCGTGAGTTTTAATATATCTGCGGGATAATTTGCGCCATCTAACATAACAGTTGTAATCACTGTATAAGCATCCACCCATGCTTGTTTGACATCGGGAGTCCACGCATCGCCCGCTAATTCTGCTAGTGTTTTGAGCAAAGAGTTACCAACTAGGGGATAATGTTGTGGGAGTACGCCATATTTGACATAACGAGTCCCCAAGCCTTTGAGAGTTTTTTCCAAAAGCTCAGAGTTGCGGAGATTCCCGACAACGAACTTCAAGGAGTCAAAAAGATGATTCCCTTGCTCATCCATTCGCGTATTGGCAAATAGGGGTTTGACTTCAGGATAATCACCTAAAAGATTGGCGTAGAAAGCAGTCGAGAAATCTTGATTAGAGCCTTCTACGAGTTGGAAACTGGTCTCTAAAACTTCAATATTTAAGGTCATAGCAAATTACTGGGAAATTTAGTTAGGACTCCTGATTAATAACACTTCCCCCAAAGTCTGTCAAGCTAACAATAATATCTCGAAGTATAGGACTTAATCTGTTAAACTAAGAAAATCTTGAATCTGAAATTAATCCCAACCACGACAATGCAAGAATTTTTTCAAAACGTTTCTCGCTATCCCCGTTATTTTATTACCTTTACCCTAGGAATTTTCTTTTTCCTATTTGAACGTCTAAAACCCCTCCTAAATCGCCCGGTAACTGCAACTGCATTAGTAATTTTATTATTAAGTGTTTTTGCCTTTACCTTTTTTACCTTAAAGGCAATGTTAGGATTAAACCCGGTTTAAACAAAAAGTAATTCTAAAAAAAGGGAGGGTGATTTCAGCCTTCCCTTTTTATTAATTGTTTTGAATTTTAACTAACTGGTTTGTTGCAATTCATCCAAACGAGCTAACACTTCCTGACTATGAATTGCAGGATTAACCCCTAGAAATATTTCCCTTAAAATTCCATCAGAATCGATAATAAAAGTATGACGCATGGATATAAAATTAATCCATGAACCATAGGATTTACTAACAGTTCCATCAACATCAGCCAGTAAGGGAAATTTCAATTCTTCCGAATCACAAAACTCAGCATGGGATTGAATATCATCAGCACTCACCCCTAAAATTTGGGTATTTTTAGCTAAATATTTCGGTAAATCCTGTTGAAAACGACGGGCTTCTAAAGTACATCCAGAGGTAAAATCCTTGGGATAAAAATAAAGAACAATCCATTTTCCTTGATAATCGGATAAAGAAATTTTTCCCTCTCCACTATTAGTTGGTAAACTAAAATTAGGGGCAGGTTGATTCAATGTTGGCAGTTTTCCCCCTAACGCCCAAGCGGGTGAATTTAGGTTGAAGCTGAACACCACTAAACCCAGAGATAACAGAAAACTCAGAAATAAACGACGGGACATTATTACTTAGGATAATCACAACTGTTTATATAAGTTTACACAATTTTAGAAGTAACAGGAACTTAAATTTTAGGTTTGGTGTCTGAATATTGGCAATATCTAATCCTAATTGTCATCTTTATTGTAAAATATAAAGAGTAAATTAGGTTTATTTTACCTCATTTCATACAATCTAACACATTATTTTATTATGGCTGATCTACCCCAATTAACCAGTGCTGCTACCGTGATTATGGTAGTTGAAGGTTTACCGATTACAATTCAAGTTGATGGTGCAAATGCTCCGATAACGGCCGGAAATTTCGTTGATTTAGTTGAACGAAATGTTTATAATAGTACCATATTTCATCGCGTTGTTCTTGACCCTAATCCCTTTGTGGCTCAAGGTGGCGACCCCCAAAGTAAAGATCCTAATATTGATCCTAATGCGTTAGGAAGTGGGGGTTTTATTGACCCGGCCACAGGTCAAGTCCGAAATATTCCCTTAGAAATTAAACCCCAAGACGCCACAGAACCTATCTATAGTCAAACCTTTCAACAAGCAGGAATTACCGTTCCTCCAGTGTTAAGTAATGTTGTTGGTTCGATTGCCATGGCGCGGTCTTCGGAAACAGATACTGCCTCATCACAATTCTATTTTAATTTAGCGGATAATTCCACAAACTTAGACGGGAGTTATGCGGTTTTTGGCACAGTAACTCAAGGCCTTGATGTCGTTAATCAAATTCAACAGGGGAATGTTATTTGGGATGCAGCCGTTGTGGATGGAATTATTCCCAGTCGGGTTTCTGGAATTATTTCAGACGCCAATATCTTGAATGGATTTATTAATACCATCAATCGTGCTAGTCTGCCTTTAAGTTATGCCTATCCTCGTGATTTAGATGCAGATAATGTCATAACAATGACTGCTGATATTACCCAAAATAATCCACGAGGATTATTAGCTGGAGGCGGTAATGATTTGGTTACAGGTTCGACCGGAAATGATGTAATTAATGGTAATCAAGGGAATGATTCTCTGGATGGAAATGACGGCAATGATTATATTTTAGGAGGAAAAGATAATGATAGTATTACTGGCGGACAAAGCAATGATATTTTGAATGGAAATCTGGGAGATGATACCATCTTTGGAGGCGCTGGTTCAGACTTTATTCGAGGTGGACAAGGTAATGATAGTTTAAATGGCAATGAAGGCAATGATTTCCTAATCGGAGATTTAGGCACAGATATTTTAACCGCCGGAGGAGGGGCTGATATTTTCCTATTGCGAGGGGATGAAGCCGCCACGGTTTCTGATATCAATTTAGCCGATATGATTACGGATTTTAATGTCACAGAAGGCGATAAAATTCATATCCTTGACACAATTCCTCTGGCTAATTTAAGTTTTACTTCCTCTGGGAATGACACCATTATTCGAGTTGCAAATTCAGGAATTTTAGGAGTTGTTAAAAACGTCCAGCCGAGTGTTGTCCAAACAGCAACATTAATCACACCGCCCACCGATTTAGCCTTAACCATTGGTTAATCGTTTTTGATTGTTGTTGCGCTTTAGTGCTCTTAATCGGGGTGCTAAAGCACAACAACAAAATTTTTTATAGTAATTATAACCACCTAATTATCCGATTCTGTTTGATCAAAACCAGGAGTTAATGGTCGGTTTGAGACATAAAATCAACCTAGAAAATTAGTGTTTATAAATTCTTTGTGTCTTTGTATCTTTGTGGTTAAATAAAAACCAAAACATATTATTTAATATGTAATGTTTTCACCGTCAAAACTTGAGGCGGAGAAGCATCAGGAGGATAGAGAAAATCAACTTTAACGGGTCGAGTTTCTTGAGGTTTTAATATTAATTGTACTAANNATAGCGAATTTGGGATTTTCCTTGATCATCTTCATAACTAAATCTAACAGTTCCTCGGAAGAAAACTTGAGGGGCTGGCGGGTCAAAAAACCTTAATCCTGGTTGAGATAATTTTTCTTCTTTTAAGGGAGTTTGGATGGTTAAAATAACTTTTTGGGGTTGACTTTTGGGGTTATAAAGNNCAGTTATATTCTATCCCATAATTTCCATGAGCTTGATAGGCGGTATCAGGATATCTAACCACTAAAGGAGCGCTTTGAATTTGATTTGTTCCTAACTGTCCTCTAGGTAAAGTTGAAATCGGATAAGAAAAGATTTTTCCCGGTTCAGGAATAGTTAAAATAGCACTATTTGGATCAACAATATTAGCATTCCAACGGGAACCTAATGCAACTCCGGCGACTCGTCCATAGATTATTTGCTCAGAATTTGTATTAGGAGGTGTGGGGGTACGATCTCTGGGTGTAACTAACATTCCTTGCTGTAATAATTGTTCCCATTCTGTTAAAGTAGGCGCGATTTCTGTTCTATTTGGTTGTAGTGTTGCGTATTTGGCTAAACTAGCAATATAAACCTCGCCATCACTGTCTAAACGCATTAAAGTAGACCGACCATTTAAAGGAGGTTCTAAATTTTTAACTGGAATTGGAGCATTTAATAATAGACGACTACTTTGGGGCGGAATCATAATTTTTTCCACAAATTCAGTTTGTCGTTTTCCGCGTAAAATATCATTCATCACCCGACTTCCTGGCCCGGCAAAAATATTACCTGCTGAATTATCCAAAACCGCATCCAGGGGAATAAAAGGCGCANNTTTTCCAGGGGAATAAAAGGCGCATCCGGTTGACTTAAATAACTGGCGGCTTCTAAAATATGAATAGTCACGGGTTTATTACCTGGATTATAGGCTAATATTCCTAAATAAAGGGTTCTTAAATCATTTTCTTGGGGAGCTTTAGCAACGTGGTGAGCAAAAATATCAAATTTGCCTTGGAAGGGAAAATTTAAGTGGGCTTCCGGTTGTTTTTTATTAGTTTTTGGAAAGGTAGAAAGTAAAATGCCTTCGTTTAAAATCAGTTCAGGACTGTTACTATTAAACACAGGAATTTGATCTAATTTTCCGGGTAAGGGTCGCACCTGCTGCGGTTGTACAATTTCATTAGCAGGAGCAACAGCTTGGGCAAATAGGGTTAAACTCAGAAATAAGGGTAAAATCATTTTTGCTAAACTGTTAAGTATTGAAACCGTATAATTTAGCTTATCCGATTGATATGAAATATAAGCGGTTTTGAGCCTATACAAAACAATATCCTACCTTTCTCAATAGAAATGTAGGATACTGACTTCAAATTTCAGATTAGGTTAAAATCTAACCTGAGATTTAAACAATATTTAGTTAAACTCCTCGGGTGGGATTCGAACCTACGACCAATCGNNGGTAGGATTTGAACCTACGACCAATCGGTTAACAGCCGACCGCTCTACCACTGAGCTACCGAGGAACGTCGTGTCTCTCTTTTAGCCACAGTTACTAATAGTAGCGCCTGATCCTAATTTTTTGCAAGCTTTTTTGAAAAATTTTTTTTAACTTTGGTTGCAAAAGCTGAAACCCTCTTGATACCGTGATTATAAGCCCATCCTCATGCGAGCTAGACGGTTTTGAGCTTCTGCGTCCAAGGAATTAGCCAAGAAACGACTCGAAGATGGCTTCCGGGTTTGATGACTTCGTTGACGAAGCCTAGTTGTTGATTCTACCGCTTCTGCTAACTGTTCGGCGGACATCAACTCAGCACCATAGCCCCTCACGGTCAACTGTTGGGCGCGGTCTGAAGTGGCCACAATTAATCGCCGTCGGGACAACCTAAGTTGACGTCCCAAAGAAGCACAGAATTTTTCAATATAAGTATCTGCGGTTTGCCCAAAACCGGTATAATGAATCGACACATTGCGAGTAATGGTTTCGCTGAAACTGGGACTATTTTGATAGTGAGCATCAAATACCACCCGAGCGTCCAAGCCCTCAAAGGCGCTATAGTCCACTAAAGTCTCAATCAAGTGTCTACGCGCCGTTTCCATGTCGTCAACATCGCGTTTCTGTCGCAATAGAGGCCAGATTCCAATTATGTTATAGCCGTCTACAAATAAGACAGCCTTAGCCAGGGAGCTACTCATGGTTCAATTTTAAATAAACTTGCATGGCTTGGACGAAAAATCAAAAATCGCCCAGAATCCATTTTTGTTTACATATTATCACAGAACTTTGATCCTCTCAGAAATCCGGTTTCTGACAACACCCGACACCCAATAACGAAAAAAGTATATTTCAGGATACGTTCTTGATCATGGTTACTATCAATATCCAGGGAGTAAAACACAGTTACGAATTGACGCCACCAACATCTTCGGGTGATGTCCTGGTGTTCATTCACGGTTGGCTTTTGAGTCGCCATTATTGGCATCCCGTAATTGACCTATTAGCCCCCGAATATCAATGTTTATCNNACGATTTACGGGGATTTGGCAGTTCTCAATTGTTGGCGGGAAACTCATCACACGCCATCTATACTCCCATTTCCTACGCCGAAGATTTAGCGATTCTATTACAAACCCTAAATATAAAAAATGCTTGGTTAGTGGGCCATTCTCTGGGGGGGACTATTGCCCTTTTAGCAGCAGATAAACTCTGTGGACAGGTGAAAGGTGTTATTTGTATTAATGCCGGGGGAGGAATTTACCTGAAAGAAGAATTTGAGAAATTTCGTTCCGTTGGAGAAAAAATTGTGAAATTTCGCCCCCGATGGTTGTGTTATTTACCCCTATTGGATTTAATCTTTACTCGCGCTCAGGTGGCTTGTCCGATTAAACAACGGTGGGGACGACAACGGTTAATGGATTTTGTCATCGCCCATCCCGAAGCCGCCTTGGGGGCGTTATTAGACTCCACTACGGAGGCCGAAGTCCATCGTTTACCGCAGGTAGTTTCCCGACTCGGGCAACCTGTTTATTTTATGGCGGGATGTCAAGATTTAATTATGGAGCCCCAATATGTTCGTCATTTAGCCAGCTTTCATTGGCTATTTCGTCAGGGGGATAATAATGTGATTGAAATTGACAATTGTGGGCATTTAGCTATGTTAGAACAGACTAATATTGTAGTTGATCATATCAAAACTATTCTAAATCAGTGTTGTATTCATAGAAAGATTGAGGATGATTTTATTGACCATTAATTTATCTTTCTTGCAACTGAACACTCCGGTTTAATTGGTTCATTGCTAAAGAAATTAATAAATTAATTGTTAGATAAGTTCCCATAATAATTAACATGACTTCGATCGCTTTTCCAGTTTGATTAAAGGTAGTAGTGGAAACATTATAGATATCAGCATAAGCAACGGCGATCGCTAAACTGGAGTTTTTTACTAAGTTTAAATATTGACTATTTAAAGGCGGAATAATCACCCGCAGGGCTTGAGGAAATACCACTAACTGCATGACTAAAACCGATTGTAAGCCCAAAGATCGCGCTGCTTCCCATTGACCTTTGGGAACAGATTGAATCCCGGCCCGTACAATTTCAGCTATATAAGCCGCCGTATATACCACTAAACCGACTAAAAGTGTTGTAAATTCAATCGTAAGTCGTAATCCTCCTTCAATATTATTTGTTGTCGGATTAAATATTGGAGTTTGCCAATTTAACCCGATAGTTAATATTAATAAAGCCACGATACCAATGATTCCCAAAGTGATTAATTGAGGTTGTCCAGATGCTCCTCTTTCTATCATTACTTTTAGGCGTTTTTTTGATATAATTAAGGCTGCGATCGCACAAATCAATAAAACTCCAAATCCAATAATTCCTTGCATTCCTGACGGCCAAGGCATAAAAATTCCTTGCTTAGACAAGAAAATTGAATTTAAAAACCTGAAACTTTCTTTTACAGGTGGAAGTTGAACAAAAACCCCATACCAAAAAACCAGTTGTAATAATAGAGGAGTATTTCTAACAATTTCGACATAAATAAACGATAATTTACGCAAAAGCCAATTATCGGAAAAACGGGCAATACCAACAGTAATTCCTAATAGAGTTGTGAGAATAATCCCCAAAAACATCACCCGTAGAGAATTCAATAATCCGGCGAATAAAACCCGAATATAAGGATCAGTTGGAGTATAGGGAATTAAACTATCAAGAATATTAAATCCCGCCGATGTTCCTAAAAAATCAAAGCCAAAACCACTTCCGGTTTTACTCAGATTTCGAGTTAGGTTTCCTCCTAAAAGAGCGAATACACTAACCACAATCACAATTACTAAAACCTGTAAGGCAATTCGCCAAAATCGTTCATCTCGCCAAAGCGGAATTTTCTGATCTCTATTATTCATAATATCATTAATCATTAATCAGTTATCAGTCATGTAGAGACGTACCATGGTACGTCTCTACATGACTGATTTTAACGGAGAGGTGGAGAATACATCAAACCCCCATTTGTCCATAGGGCATTTTGTCCCCGAGGCAGTTTAAATTGTGAACCTTGACCTAAATTTCGTTCATAAACTTCACCATAATTGCCAACAGCTTTAACAGCATTAGCAGCAAAATCATTACTTAACCCGGCTCCTTTACCCAGGTCGCCTTCTGTTCCTAAAAATCGTTTAATATTGGGGTTATCACTGGTTTTAAGTTGATCAACATTTCCTTGATTAATGCCTAATTCTTCCGCCTCAATCAAAGCATAAGTTGTCCATTTAACCACATCAAACCAAGCAGAATCATTATTAACTGTTACTGGGCCAAGGGGTTCTTTAGACATAGTAACATCCAAAAGAACATGATCGTCAGCGTTGGGGAGGGTACTACGACGGGCGACCAGTTGGGATTTGTCCGAGGTCATCCCTTGACATCGACCTTCTGCATAAGCCGCATAAGCCGGGTCAGCTTGTTGGAAGGTAACGGTTTCAAACTTTACATTCCTTTGACGCATGGCATCGGTTAGGTTCAGTTCGGTGGTAGTTCCGGCTTCTACACAAATGGCTTTTCCTGCTAAATCTTCTAATTTAGTAATCCCGCTATCTTGACGAACCATCATTCCCTGACCATCGTAGAATGTAGTCGGGGCAAATTCTAAACCAACGGAAGTATCGCGACTAATTGTCCAGGTGGTATTCCGCGAGAGGATATCTACTTCCCCTGATTTTAAGGCTTCAAATCGTTCTGTAGAATCCAAATTGCGATATTCAACCGCATTCGGATCGCCAAAAACAGCCGCAGCAACAGCTTGACAAATATCCACATCTAGGCCGGAATATTGGCCACTTTCATTCACAAAACTGAATCCAGGGATTTTGCCATCAACTCCACAGATCAGCTTTCCTCGCTGCTTGACAAGATCAAGGCGACTTTGGCCTGCTCCCTTAGCAGCGGTTGAGTTTCCCCCAGGGGAAGCTGTACTTGTGCTAGTAGTATTAGATGATTCACAGGCTGTTAGTGGTGCAACTAACAGTAGGGTTGCTACTAGCAAAGAACCGTATTTGTGCATAGTTTTATATTGCTCTTGATGAGTTAGGCAAGTTGACATTCCTAAAGGCGTTAAGGTGATTAACTCTCAAGGAGTGACCTCAAACGTTTTCAGCTTACCTTAATCTGAGAATTTTTCCATGCTACTTTTTGAGAAAAATTCCCCCGTAGTTATATCTCCCTAGAATCGGAAAATATTGGACAGATGGGGGCTAAGCCTAAGCGTTTCAAGATAGGCGGGCTTCTGCCATATCTCGAATTAAGGCAATCCGAGAGCAGATATAATCCCTTAATAGATCTGCTTCTTTTGCGTTAATGGCGGCTTGTTTTTTGAACTGTTTGACTAAACACTGGACAAGACTCGCATCATCAAGATCAACTAAAGTCGATGCTTGAGTGGTTTCTACCAGTGACCAAAGTTGACGAAGCATTGTAGGAGTCATAAAATCTCCGATGGATGCAGTTTTGTCAGTTTCTATACAGAAAATAACAGTGTTTTTCTGAGTGAGTTAGAAAGTTTCTTCGCCATTTAGGAAAAGGCTTAATACTTTCTTTAAATTTCCAGAATAACCGAGTTTTCTCAAATTGCAAACAAAAACATACAAGACGTCACAACAGCTACAACTCTCTTAATGCTTTGCATTAAATCTTGACAAACTCCTCCCCTGCTCCCCCTACTTCCCCTACTCCCCC
>DMPJ01000465.1 GCA_003456035.1 Planktothrix sp. UBA8402 | reverse complement strand
GTATAATTAGCGAGCGAGGACGCTCGCACTACTTATGTTTAACGAGCCAATTAAGATGGTTAACAGTTTATTAACTCTTACACTGATAACTGATAATCCCGATACTTGATTATTCAGCGCTTTTTCTCATATTTTTGCGAATAATCCAAAGCCCAAACCCAATGACTAAACTCAATAATACAATCTTAGAAACCGGGCCCAAATATTCATCGACCAAATCATAATGGTCTCCTAATAAATACCCGGCTCCAGTTAAAAAACTCACCCAAAGTGCTGTACCAATGGTAGAATAAATAATAAAGGGAATTAACGGCATATTGTTTAAACCCGCAGGTAAAGAAATTAACGTTCTTACCCCGGGAACTAAACGACATAAAAAAACGGCCCTGCCGCCATATCGAGTAAACCAATTATTCGCTTTATCAATATCTCTACCCGACACCGTAATCCATTTTCCGTACTTATCCGCTAACTGTTTTAAACGTTCTTCCCCAAAGAATTTACCCGCATAATACCAAGGAAATGCCCCTAATATTGTTCCGATAACTCCCGCTAAAATCGCCGGAAAAAATTGCATTTCCCCTTGAGCAACGGTAAAACCCGCTAAAGGCATAATTAACTCAGAGGGAATCGGCGGAAATAGATTTTCTAAAAACATTAATAAACCAATTCCTAGATATCCCAAGGAATTCATTGTATCGGTAATCCATTCAGCCATAATCTTTTTTTAATTAAGTTTTCAATCATTCAAAAACCGGGCTTCAGGGTTATATGAAATCCAATTATAGATGCTACAGATTATCCCTCTACCCCCCGTAGAGACGTTGCATGCAACGTCTCTACGGGGGGAATCTGTAGCCAACATTTGATGATGAAATATTAGACTGTTGCTAACTCAGGAGTAGGGCGTTTGCTATGGCGAATGCCTTCAATAGCTTTAGCATAATCAGGGGTATTGAACACCGCCGAACCCGCCACAATCGCGTTAGCGCCTGCTTCCAACACTTGCCAAGTATTATCGGCTTTCAGACCGCCATCAACTTCAATCCAGGGATTTAAACCCCGGTCATCGCACATTTGACGTAGGGCGCGAATTTTCGGCACAATTCCCGGAATAAACTTCTGACCGCCAAAACCCGGGTTAACACTCATAATTAACACCAAGTCACAAAGCTCTAAGACATATTCAATTAATTCTAAGGGAGTAGAAGGATTCAAAACCACACCCGCTTGTTTGCCCAGTTCCCGAATTTGGCCAAGAGTTCGATGTAAGTGGGGAGAAGCGTTGTGTTCGGCGTGAACCGAAATAATATCAGCGCCAGCTTTAGCAAAACCTTCGACATATTTTTCCGGTTCCACAATCATTAAGTGGACATCCAGAGGTTTTTTAGTCACCGGACGAATAGCTTCCACAATTAATGGCCCAATGGTAATATTGGGAACGAAGCGACCATCCATCACATCAACATGAATCCAATCGGCGCCAGCTTCATCCACCGCCCGAATTTCTTCACCAAGACGACTAAAATCTGCTGATAATATGGAGGGGGAAATAACAATCGGTTTCTGGGTTGCGGTCATGGGATAATCTGTTCTCCTGCATCTCAATTTGTCACCATTGTATCAGAATCGGGATCTTGAGTTGGCTGGTTTTGGACGTTAAGGAAATATTTTCTGTTTTCGGTACTTACTTGATTTTTGATTTTATGAAAACCAATCACCTCTATGAGAATCCTGAACATGAACGGTTGCAGTTGTTTGTTTATTTAATTCCGATATTGGGTTTCTTCCCGGCATTGTGGACATTATATCGACACGAAGGAACAAAACAACAACAAGCCGTGAGTCGATTAGTGATTGTGTTAGCGTTCAGTTGGTTAACAGCGCTGATATTGTTAGAAACTGGAGCCTATAGTGCGGAATCGATCACCCTGCCGATGTTATTAACCAGTAGTCTATTGACAACCAGTTATTTTATTGTCAGTTTAGGGTTAATGATTAAAGTCTGGAAACGCCAACCAATATGGCTTCCTGGAATTAGTCGCATCGCTGAACAAGTATTAGGCAAACATCTGCCATAATAGGTTGGTTCTAAAACAGTTCTCGGTTTTGCCATCAGTGTATTATCTCTAAAAATTATTTATTAAGTGTGTGAGGAAGTTCGTGTCAGCACCAAGATATCAGAGTCAAAAACCATTGCCAAACCCGTCCAAACCCAATCTCAGGAAATTAGCTCAATCTAGTCCCGGACGTTGGTTGGGACTGGGTTTAGGTTTAGCTGGGGTCGCCATGATTTCGGCCACCGCCGGAGCTTTATTAGCCGTGTCTCTATCGACAACACCCCTATTACAGCAAAAATTAACCCCCGAAGAAGCGGCGGTTTTTTCCCAAGGTCAAATGGCTACTACCAACATGAGACTGCCAGAATTAACCCGCCCGGTGAATATTCTGGTGATGGGGGTGAAGGTTTTAACCTCAGATTTAGAAGATGATTCCAACCCCAAATTGGGATACCATGCTTTGGTGGATTCCTTTAAAGGGTTATCGGATACAATGGTATTAATCCGTTTTGATCCGGCTAACAAACAGTTAAAAGTCTTATCCATTCCCCGTGACACTCGAACCTATGTAGAAGGTCGGGGAATGACTAAAATTAATGATGCCAACTATTATGGCGGCCCGGCGTTAAGTGCAAAAGCCACCAGTGAGTTATTAGGCGGTGTGGGAATAGACCGTTATGTGCGGGTGAATGTGCAAGGGGTAGAAAAATTAATTGATGCTATGGGGGGCGTGAGTATTTACGTTCCCAAAGATATGAAATATCAAGATGATAGTCAACATCTCTATATTAATTTAAAACAAGGGGAACAACACCTAAATGGAGCCCAAGCCTTACAGTTTTTACGTTTCCGTTATGATGCTTTAGGAGATATCGGACGGGTACAACGTCAACAAATGCTAATTCGGGAGTTTATGGAACAGTCATTAAATGTGAGTACCATTTCCAAACTGCCTCAAGTTATGTCAATTGTTCAGTCTCATATTGATACTAATTTAAGTTTAGAAGAATTAGTCGCCTTAGTTGATTTTGCCACTAATATTAAGCGCGAAAATGTACAAATGTTGATGGTGCCGGGGGAATTTAGTGACCCGAAAGAATATCGAGCCAGCTATTGGTTACCCGATGCAGCCCGCTTAGAAAATATAGTGGCTCAACATTTTGATTTTGGTCAGGATGTTTGGAAATTTGATAATATTGATCCCAAAGATTTAAGAATTGCCATTCAAGATAGTAATGATAGTTCTGAGGCTATTGATAAATTAGTGGGAACTTTAAATGATGGAGGTTTTTGGAATGTAAAAATTTCTAAACCTTGGACAGAACCCTTAGAAGAAACTAAAATTGTCGCTCAGGATGGAGATATTAAGAGCGCTGAATCTTTACAAAAATCCCTAGGTTTTGGTAAAGTTGTGGTGGAAAGTACGGGATATTTAGAGTCTGACTTAACAATTCAAGTCGGGAAAGATTGGTTGAAAAAATACAATCAACCTACTCCTGCTGCCTCT
>DMPJ01000533.1 GCA_003456035.1 Planktothrix sp. UBA8402 | reverse complement strand
ATTTTAATTTGTGTTAATCTGCGTCATCCTATTAAATCCTTGATGGGGAATGGGGGGTAATAAAAAGTAATTCGACCTGATCAACAAGATTAAGGTTTAATATTCCTTTATTATACCTCTTTGTGTCTTTGTACCTTTGTGTTTCCTATTCCCTTCTATGCTAATTTTAATGTTGCATCCAATCTTATCAATAATTCCTAATTTCTCAGAGACTAATTCCTGGGTTATATTATTTTTTTGGGTTATATTACTGTTACAAATTCCCGCCACCATAATTTTATTATCCCGATTATTCAAAGGCGCGATTAGGGTTCCCCCTCTACAACCCCAAAACCCCACCTTAGAACTGTTAGGAACTGTGAGTATTATCGTTCCCACATTGAACGAAGCCGCCCGCGTAACGCCCTGTTTAGAAGGGCTAACACGGCAAAGTTATGAAGTTCGAGAAATCTTAATTGTCGATAGTCATTCCCAAGATGGAACCCAGGATATTATTAAACAATTCGCTAAATCCGATCCCAGATTTAGACTGATTTTAGATGATCCTTTACCTCCCGACTGGGTAGGTCGTCCTTGGGCATTAAATACGGGTTTTTTAAATAGTTCTGAACAGAGTGAATGGATTTTAGGCATTGATGCCGATACTCTACCACAACCGGGTTTAGTGGCAAGTGTGGTGAAAACTGCGATCGCAAATCAATATGATTTATTATCATTATCCTGTAAATTTATTCTCAAATATCCAGGAGAATTGTGGTTACAACCTGCCCTATTAATGACTTTAGTTTATCGGTTTGGATCACCAGATTTATCGCCACAAAAACCCGAACGGGTGATGGCAAATGGTCAATGTTTTTTATGTCGGCGTGCTGTATTAGAAAAAGTGGGAGGATATTCTAGTGCTAAAAATTCCTTTTGTGATGATGTTACCCTAGCTAGAAATATCGCTCAACAAGGTTTCAAAGTCGGGTTTTTAGATGGAGCCAATGTGTTAACTGTTAGAATGTATGATGGATTAAAAGATACTTGGGAGGGTTGGGGGCGATCGCTTGATCTCAAAGATGCTTGTTCTAAAACTCAACTCTGGTCAGATTTATTTCTCTTATTAGCAGTTCAGGCTTTACCCTTACCATTATTACTCATTAATTTAGGCTTTTCCTCCAGTCTATCTTTACCCCATATTTTAAGCTCAACGCTATTAGGATTAAACGGTTTTTTAGTGTTTCTAAGAATAATATTAACCGCCGCCATCTCTTTATCTTATGATTTCAGTCAAGCTAAAATGCCTTGGGTATTTTGGTTATCTCCCTTAGCTGATCCGGTCGCCGTATTAAGATTATGGATATCAGCAACTCAAACTCAAATTCAATGGCGAGGGAGAACTTATGAAAAGAATTAAAACCCAAATGTGTTTGCAAATAATTGTTAAGCCTTGGAAAAATGTCCTTAGTATTGCTATAATTAAAACATCCGATTACTACTTGTCAAGAGCGATAATTACTGAATTTTTGTGTTTCTGTAATGGTGTCAGGAATTGTTTGTTAGTGTAATTAGGGAAATATTTTTATGGAATACCAATTTGATTTTAATATTGAGAAAGGGATAGAATCTGTTCTTTACATATTAGAGCTATTAGAGAATAAAGTTCAACCAACAATTCATAGTGTTTCTAAAGTTTTATATTTTGCAGATCAGGAACACTTAGAAAGATATGGGAGAGTTATTTTTGGCGATAGCTATTACGCCATGAAACATGGCCCCGTACCAAGTCAGATTTATGATTTACTGAAATTAGTGCGTGGAGATTTGTCTCCTATTTTTCAGCCGCCGCGAGAAATATGTGAACAGGTTCTTCATGCTTTCAAGATAGTTGATAAGCATAACATAAAAAAACTAAGAGAGTCTAATACAGATTTTTTGAGTGATTCTGATATGGAATGTTTAAATAATTCAGCAACAAAATATGGAAGTTTGTCTTTTGAAGAACTGACAAATTTAAGTCATGATCGCGCCTGGGAATCTGCGGATGAGAACGATATAATTAATGTGGAAGATATGATCAAAACCTTTGATAATTCCGTAGAACTTCTTGAACATTTGCAAAATCCTCATCCATAATTTAGAACTTTATGCCCGCACAGTGGGAAATATTTTATGTGCAATCTTGTCGCCATACTAAGCCAAGTCCCAAGGATAAGTTGGTTTTAGTCGCATATATCGATCCTTCACCTTATGGATTTCTGATCAATTCCAAAATTAATAACTATATTCAAAATAGAGATTATTTGCTATGTTGTGAGGCAGAAATTATTGCGATCGAGCATGATTTTCTGGATTATAATTCTTATGTTGATTGTAGGGAGGCGTTTCCTTTTAATGCTGGTGAGTTGATAAGTTCAAGGGGATTTTTGAGTGCTGCTGGACAGGCTGAGGTAATTAAGGCTGTGGGGTTATGTCCTGTGTTAGAGCGAATACATAAAAACAGAATTTTAAAATAGGGCGATCGCTAAATATTGGACTTTGGACAAAATTAAAAGTAGGTGAAGTTATCCCTGATAACGAGGGAGAACTTCACTAAATTAGCGCTCGACAATCAACAATCAACGGTCAGCAAACTGCTAGTTAACTCGTTCTAATTGCCAGAGAATTTGATTACCTTCTCGCCGCACTCTGGATACTTCCCAGTTGCGCCATGCCCAGTTATCCCCTCGACTGGTGACAGCACTGTTAGAGTCGATTAGGGAGTTA
>DMPJ01000272.1:3362-5732 GCA_003456035.1 Planktothrix sp. UBA8402 | reverse complement strand
AATTTCCTACGCCCAATATAGACCCATTAAAAACGCAAAATCCTGTCGAACAAACCTTCGATGGTCAAGCAGAAAATGATCACTTAATTGGAAGCGATTTTAATGATCAAATTACAGGTTTTGAAGGTGATGATACTCTCATAGGAAGGACGGGAGCAGATAACTTAAATGGTGAAAATGGCAACGATTTATTATTCGGAAATCAAGGAGCAGATATTCTGATAGGGGGGTCAGGAAACGATACCCAATATGGTGGAGAAGACGATGATATTTTACAAGGAAATGAAGATAATGATTTATTATTTGGCGATCGCAACAATGATTTTATCAAGGGAGATTTAGGTAATGATACCCTTTACGGTGGCAAAGAGAATGATAGTTTACAAGGAAACGAAGGAGATGATTTACTATTTGGAAACTTAGGAAATGATATCTTAATTGCTGGAGAAGGTAACGATCTTTTATTCGGAAATTCAGAAGATGATTTTCTCGATGGTGGGTCGGGAGACGATAGCTTATTTGCAGGTCAGGGTCAAGATATTCTCAAAGGTGAACAGGGTGCAGATATCCTATTTGGAGATATTGGAGATGACAGTATTTGTGGAGGAGATGATCACGATTTGTTATTCGGTAATGAGGGTGCAGATATTTTAGATGGATGTGCTGGAAATGATACCCTTTATGGAGGAAGTGGAAATGATTCTTTAATCGGAGGAATTGGAGATGATTTGTTATTGGGAGATACGGGAAATGACACCTTAATTGGAGGATCAGGTCAAGATATATTTGGATTATCAATTAATAGCGAAAGTGACTTAATTCTTGACTTTAATATTGGGTCAGATTCCCTAGGACTTAGTAAAGGATTGACCTTTGATCAACTCACCCTCAATCAACAGGGAAATACCGCTATTATTAGTTTAACCAATACCGGAGAAGAATTAGCTCGATTAAATGGAATTGATATTAATTTAATTTCCTCTAATCAGTTTCAAATTATTCCTATATAATAGCAGTAGTCAAGGTAATTAGGATATTAAAAAGACCATCAAACCCGATCAAATTCAGAGTTTCTATCAAAAATTACTATAGCAAGATTGCCTCTTGCCTCTTGCTATATAATAAACTGTAACTGATTCTACTGACTATTTTGATCCTTGAGTTCCTAACTGAATTAACTCAATTTTATAACCATCGGGATCTTCTACAAAGGCAATTACAGTATTTCCATGTTTCATCGGGCCCGGTTCACGGGTAATTTTACCGCCTGCGGTTCTAATTTGTTCACAAGTACCGTAAATATCATCGACACCGAGGGCAATATGACCATAACCTGTACCGATTTCATATTGTTCGACGCCCCAGTTATAGGTTAACTCAATGACGCTATGATCGGATTCATCGCCATAACCCACAAATGCTAAAGTAAATTCACCCCCTGGATAGTCTTTCTGACGCAGCAGTTTCATTCCTAAAATATCACAGTAAAATTTCAAAGAATGGTCTAGGTTTCCGACGCGTAACATTGTATGAAGTAGTCTCATGGTTTGTTCTTTTGGTGATTATTTATATTAATATAACCCATTAATTCGTAGTAAGCCCTTTAGGGCTAAGAGAGTCCTAAAGGACTCACTACTAGGCGCCCATTCCTGAATATTGTTTTAATCCCTGTTTCCATAGCCAACGGTTAATTATAAAAAATAAAATTCCCCAAAAGAACATCATAAATAAACTCCGAAATACATCAACCGGAAATCCCACAATAATAGAAGCGGGAAAATAAATTAGGTAGGGAAAGGGAGTCCATAATGTTATTTCACGGATAAAGGGAGGAAAGACTGTTAAAGGGGCAATTATTCCCGATAAAAATAGATAGGGTAAATACCAAATTTGTTCAATGGCGCTGGCTCTTTCTGTCCAAAACGACAATAAAGCAAAGGTATATTGAATAATAAACCGCAGCATAAAAGCTAAAATTAATACTAATAAAAATAACAAAATTTGTCCTAAACTGGGTATCCAAAAAGATTCGGGATAGAGAACAAAAAATAAAATAATTAGCCCAACAATAAAGGGAAGACGGGCAAATCGTTCGGCAATATGGCCAAGAAAATGATGCCAAACTGGATCAATTGGTTGTAATAATCGAGGGGAAAGTTTTCCTTGAATTACTTCTTTTTCAAATTCCCAAATTACCCAAACTACGTTAGCTTGTCGGACAATAAAAGCAGCTAAGAAGTATCGAGCAAATTCAATAGAACTGAGTCCAATATTACCTGTTTCGGAGGCTTTTATCCAAATTCCCATTAAAATAAAAGGTAAGGAACCCGACAACGCCCACAAAAATAATTCGGCTCGATATTCAACCAT
>DMPJ01000272.1:0-3321 GCA_003456035.1 Planktothrix sp. UBA8402 | reverse complement strand
AGGTTTTATCTACTTTTAACATTTGTTTTAATTTTGACCATTGTTGTCTTCGATTTAAAAGAGAAGATATTAATAATTTCCAGCCTTGAGCAGAAAATAAAGATTTTGAGGAAAAACAAATAGCATTTTTAATTTTAGCTCTTTTTAGAGCAACAATACTCCAATGCAGTTTCAGATAATCCCGGATATGTTCGAGTCTAGGGAGTTGGATCTGATATTTTTGATTAACTAATTTATAGATTTTTTCTTTAATTAAAATATTAGTATCTAGTCGCTTTTTTAGGGATAGTTTTTGATTACAAGCTCCCGGCCAAATAGTCCGATAGGCTAAACACTGATTAATAAAAATTGCATCTCCAAATTGAGCAATTTTAATCCAAGAATCAATATCATCACAATTAACATCTAAACTCGAATCCCAGCCCCCAGATTTGAGAAACGCTGCTTTGGAATAGGCGACTTGAATCGGGGTTCCAAATGGCACTTGTTCTAATAACATTCCATAGTGAATATCTTCCTGGGGAATATAATAAACTCTGCCAGGGCCAGTTAAGCGAGTCCGACTTAATTCTTTGCCGTCAGGGTCTACTTGAGCCGATTGACAGGAACAAATCACCGCCTGGGAAGATGAATTTTGATTGAGTTTGCTTTGATAAGTTTCAATTGCTTTGCTCATTTCTTCAATGCAATTTATCCCCAAATAATCATCATCATCAACAGGTTTAATCCATTCTCCAGAAGCAACCTTAACTCCCGCATTCATAGTAACAGAATGACCTTGGTTAGAGTCATTTCGATAATAAACTAAACGATGATCTCCCTGTTGAATTAAGGAGGCGGATAAACTACGAACATAGTCTTCTGTTTGATCAGAGGAAGCATCATCAGCAACAACAACTTCACAGGGAATTGTTTGTTTCAATGCGGAATCAATTGCCCGTTTCAGTAAAGCAATGCGGTTATAGGTTGTAATCACGATGCTAAACTTCATCGGACTGCCTCGTTTAATGGTCTGCTAATTCTATTATTATTAGCCTAACATATTTATGGATCTCCTATATTGCTATTTTTAGGATCTTTGGAGCCTAAATATTAAAAGCTGACAAAGTTTCCATGCAAACCGTAGGGAATATGATGTTTTAAGTGTAATCGAGCGATCGCACCTTTGCTCAAATCACGACCATCTAAAATCACAATATCTGAACGATGATTTTGAGAATTATACACTACTGTTAACACCCATCCGTCATCCTCTGCTATGGCATTTTTACGCGGAACAAATATGGGTTCACTCACAAATCCTTCGGGTGCTGCACTCCATAATTGACGTTGATTTGTGTTTAAATCAACTTTTAAAATTGCCTGTAAAGGTGCATTGACTTCGGGGTCGTGGGCGGCTCCTAAATATAAATAACGATAAGGTCTACCGACGTAATTAGGATGTACAGTCGGAAATTCACAACAGCGAGATTCAATCAATTGACGTTCTACTTTTTTTGTAGTTAAATTTAAAGAAAAACGCCATAATTGCCCCGGATCTAATAGACTAAAATCCGTTTCTCGATAATCTTGACTTCCGCCAATTTGGGATAAGGATTTATAACAAATAGAATCCACAAATAGAGTATCATCTTGTTCATAAGCATTAGCATGATGAAATACGAATCCCAAGGGCATTTCAAAATATTGAATTTCGCCTGTTTTACCATTATTTAATTCTCGGTTTTTATCCCTGGGAATCACAATAATTTTTGTCGGTTTTTCCGGTTGGAAGTTAATACATTCTCCCGCCCCCGATAATCCTAATAAATAGGGAATTGGATTAAACTGGACTGGATTTTGGAAGAAAATACAATAATTAGGAGTAATAGCAAAATCGTGAATAAAAGCAAATCCAGGAATAGAATGAACTTGTTTTCTGAGTAACTTTCCTTGAGTAGAAATTTCATAAATTGTAATAGTAGTTGATAACATCGGTTTAATCGAAAAATTGACTAAACAGGGTTCACCGCCATTCCCTTCACAATTAGGATCAATTCGAGGATGGGCTGCAAAGGCATCTCCTGGTTCTAAAATCCCGTCTAAATCATCAATTCCAATGGTTTCTAAAGTGTTAGGATCAAGTTGATAGGGTAGGGCTGCTTCCCACAATGCTAATAGTTTTCCTGCCCAATAAATTACATTAGTATTGGCAATCNNAATCCATAAAATTTGCCCACCATCCCCCAGGTTTTTGGGTTCCAAATACTCCCCGATAGAGAATTTTTCCGGCTTTTTGTTCTTCTAAATAACCTTGGGTTTTGACAAATTGATTGCAATAATGAGCGCGACCTTTACTAAAGCGAATAGCAGATATCATCCCATCTCCATCAAAGGGATGACGAATATCTTGTCCGTTTATATCTAATAAACCAGGGCCATTTCTATAAAGAGTTCCTTCTAATTCGGGAGGGATTTCTCCTTCGATATCTTCAATCCAATAGTTGTATTCATGGGGTTGAGAAAGATATCCTTTTGCCCAATCTTTAGGTTTATAGGAGCGGTTTTCTGTGGAATCTGAATTATTAGAAATTAGATTTTTCATTGTTGATTAATTAAGGATTTACGGTTAATTGTTCAAGTTCTGAGGATTGACTGCTGACCGTTAAGGGTTTGGTTTCTACATTACTATTAGGCAACCAATGAATTAAGGAAACTGGTAATAAATTGCTAAGATTAGTAATCATTACCAGTAACCATAATTGGTCAAAATTTGTTTCGGTAATTTCTAACCAATAGGTGAGGACACCACCTAATTGATGAGAAATTAAACCAGCTAAATTAGAAACCGACATTAATAGGGCAAATAATGTGGCTTCTACCCCGGGAGGACATAGGCGGGCAGCTAAAATTAACACGGGCATATAGGCAATTTGTCCCATCACGGTTAAGATTAAACTATCACCTAAACTAAACCAATGATCATCAATACCAAGGGCGCGGTTTGTGTGGGTAACTAATAGCAACATAGTCATCCCTAATAAGGTGGAAATAATTGTTGACCAAAAAAATATTTTCCGAAAAGGAACGGACTTAAAAAACCTTTGAAATAGCCAAATTCCGATTAAGGATGCCATACAGGTAACTAAACGAACTCGCCCTAAAAATTCTGGTTGAAATCCTAATTCATTAGTGGTAAAAAAGAAAAAAGCTGAATCGGCGGTTGGTGTGGCTTGCCAAACAAAAATAAAGGCTGTGGGTAACCAGATTGATTTTTGGGTAATAGCTTGGCGCAGACTTTTAATTTGCTGTTTAACTGTTTGCCAATTAGAGGGTTGACCC
>DMPJ01000539.1 GCA_003456035.1 Planktothrix sp. UBA8402 | reverse complement strand
ACTTTACCTGATGATTTTGACAAGGCTCAAACTCCTAATTGGCAAACAGAAATTATTTTAGATGATGCCATTCAACCGCCCAATCAGGATTATCAATTTACTGCCAATCCTGTTAATATTTTGCTAACAGGAGTGACTGGTTTTCTCGGTATTCATTTACTAGCAGAAATACTAGACAAAACCAAAGCAAATATCTATTGTCTAATTCGTAGCAATCATTTGGAAGCAGCCCAAGCTAAAATTAACGATAAATTGAAAACCTTTCAATTAGGCAATGAACATCAAAGTCAGCGCATTATTCCTGTCATCGGTGACTTATCCCAAAAATATTTAGGACTGTGTGAACCAGATTTTTTAGAACTAGCAGAAAAAATTGATGTCATTTATCATAATGGAGCTTGGGTCAATGCTTTATATCCCTATTCTGTTCTCAAACCTGCCAACGTTTTAGGCACAGAAGAAATTCTCAGACTCGCTTGTTTAAATAAAGTTAAACCCGTCCATTTTATCTCGACTATTTCTGTTTTTTCGGCGGCCTATGCTCAAGGTAATTTAATCCAAGAATCCGATCCCCTTGGTATCAATCATGGACTCAATGCGGGTTATACCCAAAGTAAATGGGTAGCAGAAAAATTAATTTTAGCAGCACGTCAACGGGGTTTACCCATCACCATTTTTAGAGCATCTCGTATTATTGGTCATAGTAAAACAGGGATTTGTAACACTCAAGATTTATTTTGTCGTATGATTAAAGGCTGTATTCAATTAGGAATGGTTCCTGATTTTGGGGATAGTAGTGAAGACCTAACTCCTGTGGATTATGTTAGTGCGGTGATTGTGCATTTAGCCCGTCAAGAAACCTCTTTAGGGAAAGCATTTCATCTGCTCAATTGCCATCCCACCCCCAATAATAATTTATTTAATTCCATTCGGGAAATGGGTTATCCTTTAGAGTCAATATCTTTTGAAAAATGGCGATCGCATTTAGCAGAACACTGTAAAATAAATAAAGATAATGTCTTGGCACCAGTCCTCAGTAACTTCTCTGATGATAATGTCGAACCAGGGAATCCTCCCCAATTTGACTATCAAAATACCCTAAGGGGATTGAAAGAAACTGACTTTAATTTTCCGCCCATAGACAACTCCTTATTAAAAACTTACTTTGATTATTTTGTTCAAAGTGGTTACTTAATACCACCAAAGTCTTGATGAGTAAGATATTAAAACCATCTGATTTTTTTATTGTTAATTGTCAGCTAAATAGGAGGTCTTAATGTTAAATCTAAAGCATCAATTATATTTGCTAATTTCAAAGTTTTTGGAGAAACATCAACAACTAGAAAAACTAAAACAATTATCCAATAGTGCAACTTTTGATAGTTCTGTACAATTTATAGGAACTTGCAATAATTGGCATTGGACAGGCGATAAAAGCTTAATTACTATTAAAAAGAACTCAATAATCTTAGGTGAATTAGCTGTATTTACTCATGGCGGAAAAATTGAAATAGGTGAGGATTGTTATATTGGTGAAGGAACGCGAATAAGATCAGCTAACTCAATCAAAATCGGTAATGCTGTTGCGATTTCAGACAATGTTACCATTTATGATACAGATGCCCATTCATTAAACCATGCTTTAAGACATAAAGAATTTGTTGAAGTCGTCATCTTAAACAATGTTATTAAAGATGCTAAAGAGCTAGACGTAAAATCAGCCCCAGTGATCATAGAAGATCACGTTTGGATTGGATTTAATGTCGCTATTCTTAAGGGAGTTACTATCGGCCAAGGAGCTATTATTGGTGCTAGTTCTGTTGTCACTAAAGATGTGGAAGCATTTACAGTTGTTGCTGGTAATCCTGCCAAAGTTATTAAGAAATTACCAAATTAACAATTATTCAGAATAGCGATCGCCTATTGAATATGGTATGATTAATCAATCTCTAATTCTGGAGATCAGTATTAAAATCTTTAATATCCCCGCACATTAAACTAGGAAAAATGATGGACGTTTCGGCAACAAGCACGACAAATATTAATCCCAAAGATGATGACCAAAATTTTAATCAGTTTTTTCAAAAGATTTTAGCTTTTATCCAAGTTTATTGGTATCCAATAGAATCACAAAACCGAGCTTTTTCAGAAGTTATTCGCTCTTGGGGAATGCTATTTTTATTACTATTATTATTAGTTGGTCTGGTCAGTTTTAATGCTTTTAATAGTTTTGTTTTTCGAGACTTAATTGACTTTACGGAAGCGAAGAATTTACCGAAATTAACTCATTTGTTAATTATTTATAGCATGACTTTGATAGGCATGGTTGCTGTATCAGGGTTTTCCAAGTTTATCAAAAAAAGAATCGCACTGGATTGGTATCAATGGATTAACCAGAAAATATTACAGCAATATTTTAAGAACCGTGCCTATTATCAAATTAACTTTCAAGAGAACATTACCAATCCCGATCAACGATTAGCCCAGGAAATTGAACCGATCGCCCGAATGACCCTGGACTTTTTGACAACCTGTTTTGAAAAATTAATAGAGATGTTGGTTTTTATCACGATTCTCTGGTCAATTTCTAGAACCATTGCTGTTGTCCTTTTTATCTATACAGTGATTGGTAATATTCTTGCCACTTATATCGCTCAACAAATCAATAAAATTAATAAACAGCAATTAGAAGTGGAAGCCAGCTATAATTATTCCCTAACTCATGTTCGAGATCATGCCGAATCTATTGCTTTTTTCCGAGGCGAAGAAAAAGAACTCAATATTATTCAACGTAGATTTAATCAAGTCATTAACGTAACTATTGGTAAAATTGGTTGGGAGAGAACCCAGGAATTTTTTAATAAAGGTTATGAAGCTTTTATTCAAATATTTCCCTTCCTAATTGTTTCTCCTTTATACGTTATTGGACGTATTGAATTAGGAGAAGTTAATCAAGCCAGCTATGCTTGTTATTTCTTTTCTACTGCCCTAGCGGTATTAGTAGATGAATTTAGTAAATCGGGTGAATTTATCAATTATATTGAGCGTTTAGACGATTTTTCCCAAGCCTTAATTAGCGTCAGTCAAAACTCCCATCAAGTTAACACAATTAAAGTTATAGAAAATGATCATCTGGCTTTTGAAGATGTCACCCTACAAACCCCCGATGCGGCCAAAGTCATTGTTGAACATTTATCTCTGGCGATCGAACCAGGCAAAGGTTTATTAATTGTTGGCCCCA
>DMPJ01000118.1:6452-12488 GCA_003456035.1 Planktothrix sp. UBA8402 | reverse complement strand
TCTCTCCCCAGATATGATAAAGTTATAAAGGTGGATGGGTTAAAAAAGGAACATCTACGACTTCTGCCTCAAATCCACCTACTTTAACTTTTGAACCGACTCCGCCTGCCTTGGTGCGAATATAACCTAAACCAAAATGTTCTCCATCACTGTTGGTATAACTGGTTAATTTTCCGACTTTAATATCATCTATGAATATGGGAGTTCCGGCTGAAACGGGCGCATTTAAGCGAATACCCCAGAGTTTTTGTTTAACACCTTTATAAGTGTTGAGACGAGTAATTGTTTCCTGACCGATGTAACAACCCTTATCAAAGGACAGGGTTTGCCATAAACCCGCTTCCAAGGGGTTGTAATCTTCTGTAAGTTCCGTATCGGGTGCGGGACGGCCAGCTAAAACCCGTAAATGCTGCCAAACGGTTTCACCCAAAGGAACAGCACCCCCCTGAATTAATACTTGCCAAACCGAGGCGGCGGCGGATGCGGGAATGATCAGAGTATAGCCAAGGGTAGCTAAACCACTGCCCACAGCGATTCTGAGACTAGAACCCGCAATTTCAACTAATTTATGGGAGCCGTAGGGTTGCTGTTGTAAGTCTATGATGCCGAGGTTTTTAAGAATCTGGGGACTATCAGGGCCGAGGAGACTAAAAACGGCATAATCACTGGTAATATCTTGCAATTCTACTTGATCCATCGGAAAAATATACCGATCTAGCCATTCTATCAACTGTTGGCGACGGTTTGGTGAAACTAAAAGAAGAATGGCATCTTCCGTCATCCAGGCTGTCGCGAGGTCAAGGGTTCGAGCCGTAGAGGTGACGAATACCGTATCACAACCTGCTCCTGGTTTGAAACTCTGAATAGAATTTGTGCTTTGATTATGTAAAAATCGCAGTCTATCTGCTCCAGAAATTTTTAATAGTCCCCAGTGAGAGCGATCATATATAGCAACACCCTGTTTGGTGGCGGTGATGGCTTCAGCGTCATTGCCAAAACTGATGGGAATGGCTTCCCCGGTGTTGGAGTCGGCAAAAATAGCTCCTAGGTCGGCTTGTAAATTGGGTAATTCTGAAATCATGGTGGGAGTAACGAGATTAAAATTTTTCCACATTGATGAGTATAGAGAATTCAGATCAAGAATGGGTGACTTCTGATGGTAAATTAGCAAATAAATCTTGAATAATTTTACGAGTTTTATTTTCCAGGTTCTGCCAATTTACATCTCCTATTTCTTGATCAATTAAGCTCATATCAATTTCAACCTCAAGACTTTCTTGGGCGACATGAGTAGGGCGATAGTTTTGAAAACAGATCTGATAACACAATTCCCAAATATCAATGGTGATTTGCTGACCATGATGCTGCAATTCTAACCGATATCCGGGGAGAGGATCTTGGACTTCTTGATAACTTCCTGTCCAAATAGATTCGTCTAATTGTTTGCGGATGTTGTCTAGGAGGCGAATTAAAGCAGGCTGCATCAGGAGTTCAGCTTGTTGCCAAGTTACTTGATCTTTAATTTTAGGTTTCATCATATCTGAATCTTAAAGGGATTTTTTTATTGTCTCAGTTCATGCGGAAAGTGCCAAATATTTTTTAACTTAAACAGAGTCAACGCTGATCAGGTGTTTGGGAATTATAATTAACTGTAAAAGTCTTCCTCACTGCTGTTTCCTACTTGTTGATGAGAGGGTAAAAATAAAACGGGTTTTCCGCTAATCAGGTGATTAATTTCAGAAGCGGTTTCCGTGGCAGATAATCCATCTCTGGTAATTAAAAGTTTTAAAATATCAAAACTGGTAGTGTTGGTGAAGTAATAACCGCCATGAATATCAACTTTTCTAGTAATAAAAAATAGGGTATTTGTTAGATCAATAATCAGACTTGTCCAAATATTTAAGGGTAGGGATATACAATTTAATCCTGGCATTTCCGAACAATCAATATAGTTAAATTTTTCAAATAAATCATAGGCTGAAGTAGGTTGAACTGCCGATTGAGAACTAATCATCACCCGAATATAGGGCTGATAGTCAATTTGATTGTTGGAATTTTTAAATGGTTTTAAATAGACATTTCCTAATCGTAATCCTGACATTTCTATGCTAGGTTCACTAAACCAATTACCCAGAATAGACATATAGCGAAGAATCAAATCTCGATCACTAGAAAATAAATAAATTTCCTGACATCTCAAAATAGCAGAACGGACATAATTATTCCGACCTTCTCGAAGAAATTCTAAGGGAATATCAGGAGAAGTTAAAATTAGTTTATCTAGTTGTAGATAATCTCCCATATTATTTTTTTCATATTCCAAGCGATCTTCTTTGCCAAACCGATCAGAAAGAATTCTGAGGACATTTACAATCACTAACCCTCCCATACTATGCCCAATTAAGTTAACATTCATCGGGGGAAAGTTTTGGTTATAATAATTAGCAATTGCAACTTCTTTTTGGGTTTGATAAAAAGGCATAGAAGTATAAGGATTTTCGCCCAAAACCTTATCTAATCTCCAAAAAAATTCGGCTAAATCTGGTGCGCCATAGTGAATTGCTCGATAGCGATCGCGTTGATAAACAGAAATTCTTAAAATTTGCATTAATAATAACCACAGGACAAAAACCGTCAGGGTTACCCAATTCCATTCCGAGATTAAATTAAAATTTTGATCCCAATTAAACCCGTACCAAAATGGGGATAAAGGCAGTTCTATTCCCAACAAATTAAACACCGGAACTACAATTAAGGTTAACAGAATATAAAATCCAGTTCCAGAAATCCAAGCCAACAGGAAAACAATCAATAAAAACTTTAACGAAATGCCTTTTTCTTCCCCCATATCGCTCCATAATCCCGGATTAATTAAGGGCATTTCACTCGGCCAATGATAACCAATATAAACACTACGATTTTCTAAGGTGCCAATTTTATTAATCGGCCCCTTAACTGATAATGATTCTACTTCTGCCATAAATTCTCGATAAAATCTATGAGCCGGACTTGCATAGCCATGGGTTTTTAAAGTCAGATGTTCAAAGTTTGCCATCCGCATCATTCTGCCCATTTCGGCAATATTAAATAAGGGTCTAAATCTTTCTAAAGGTGGCAATTGTCGATCTACATTTAATGAAGTTCGGGCTGTGCTAAGGACTAAAAAACCGTTTGGATATTGACGATCAACATAAATTTCAAAATTACGACTAACAGCTTTAGCAAATTGTTTATTATGCCAACTATTTAGGGCGCGAATCACATAATCTTCATTAACTTGAGTGTCAAAATCGGGGTATTCTTCTAAATTGCAGGTAGAACGTAATGCTTCTGCGATTTCTAATTCCGAAGTATAAGCACCATAGAGAGGCAAATTATATAGGATTTGAGTCTTGACTCCCTTGGGGATAGAATAAGCTAGTTGGACAATGCGGGCTTTTGTCCAAGCATCAGAAAAAGGAGCCGTATTGCGAATAATAGACTCTAACCAACGATGGTCATTTTCAATTGTTTCTTGATGCCAGTATAAGGGTAAACCTTTGTATGTCCGCTTAGTACCCATAGTGCTTTTAAACTGATAACTGATTACAGCGATCGCATAACCCAAAAAACTCTAAGGTATGGTAATAGATTTTAAAATTGTAGGATTGTTGAAGTTGGATTTCTAGGTGGTGGACAGGACATTCATCGAGGGGAATTGAACGTCCACATTCAACACAGGTAAGATGATGTTCGTCTTGCTGCATACAACTATAGACCGCCTCCCCTGTTGTTAAGGTGCGGACATTAATTAACCCTTCCCGTTTTAACGCATCCAAAGAGCGATAAACCGTTGCTAACCCCATCGTTTGGTTTGTTTTTCGCAACTCTAAATAAAGGTCTTGAGCGGAAATGGATCGTTTTAGGGTTTTGAGTTTAGTAAGAATCCGGTCTTGACTGCGGGTACGATGAGGTTTCATTATCAATTATTTGCAAATCTTAGCCTGTTTCAAGGCTATTCTACCAGGATATAACACAGAAGCTTTGACCTGCCTCAACGACTAAATACTCAAGGGCGGTGATTACTTTTCTTGATCTGAGGGTGGCGGTGATGGCTTCTGAAAGAAGGATTTGGCTTGAGCAATCAAAGATTGAATTTGGTGGAATGGTTTAATCTGTTGAAATAGGATCATCCCACCCGTAATTAACATCCAGAGTAAGCCCAAACCATTGAGCAATACATAGAATGGCTCTAAAGTTTGCCCTAAATACTCACCTTCGTGGATGCTCATTAGGAGATGAATTTGCTCGCGGGAGAGTCCCAGCCAACTTTTGGCAATCCGATAGGAAACACCCGTGGCAACGGTAACGAACAAAGGTAGCAAAACAATTGGCCCCAAAGTCCGATGCCATTTTCTCAAGTGTTGATTCCAATTCATGATCTTGCTCACTCAAAATTAAACGGGACTGGGCGGACTTGAACCGCCGACCTAGCGCTTCAGATTTGTGTNNGAGTTTCCCCACTCTCTGGACTATTCCTTCACCGTAGGCGGATGTCGCCCGTAGGTGGTGGCCGTCTGTCTAAAGAATAAAATTATTATTCCCTAGAGCCAGTCTCTGCACCTTCTTTCCTCGTTTAGAGGTAAAGCTTGGCTCAAGATTACCTTATCTGTTCCCAGACTTAGGCTTCCTTGAGTTTGACCACATTCACTCACAGGGTTTCCCCAAATGGTGCCCGATTCCTTCAGGAGGCGCTTGCTCTATCCACCTGAGCCACAGCCCCAAATTGACAGTATTTCCATCATAGCATGATTCTGTACAAATACCCAGATCAATTTTGAGGATTTTTCCTGATAAATTAGAATAACAGGGCGGTTCAGTGTACAGCATTTAGCTTAAACCGCAGAAGCCTACACCATACCTGTACTCACCGTTGGTGTAGGAGATGTCACAGGATATTGTATTGGTGGAGACAGTGAATCAATCAATTGCAGTCAATGATCAAAGTCTGATTGAAAAAGCACTTTTACTAAAAGTGAAACGATTGACTTCAGCCCGGGGACAACTGGTTCTCCCTTGCGCGCCCGCTTTGATCGATGAATATATGAGTCAGTTTAACGCTCTGCTGGCGGCCTTGGGGCAAAATTTTACCCCGGATGAAATGAATGGGTTACGTCAGTTGGTAGAACGCAAACTGAATGAAGGATATCAGGCTTCACCCCATGCGCGTTTAATCTTTAAATATGAACCGCCCGAAGCTACCCAGGGGTTAACCAGTGGTTTAAAACTAACAGTAACAACCGAAGTCGCCTCTTTAGAAAACAAATATCAACGCTGGTTAACGACCCGTGAGGGGCCATTGTTTGGAGCCCATCCCGATACTAAATTAATGGCGGTGGTGTCGGAATTTTCTGATCCAGCCCGAACCCCAATTTTAGATGTGGGGGCGGGTGTGGGTCGTAATACCCTACCTTTAGCCCGCAAAGGACATCCGGTGGATGCGGTGGAACTCACCCCGGACTTTGCTCAAATTATTGCTAAGGAAGCTAAAGAAGCCAGTTTACCGATTCGGGTGATCCAAAGTAATATTCTCAATCCGGCTTTAATCTTACCTGCTAATTATTATAAGTTAGTTTTAATTGCAGAAGTTATTTCCCATTTTCGGAATTTGGATGATGTGCAGATCCTCTTAGCTAAAGTCTGTGATGCTGCTGCTCCAGGAGGTTTAATCTTATTTAGTACCTTTATCACCGATGCCGATTTTGAGCCAGATGATAAAATTAGAGAAATGGGTCAAATTCAATGGTCTTATGTAATTACTCCGGGTGAAATGAATTCGATCCTACGCGGTTTACCTTTGCAAGTGATTTCTGATGAGTCGGTTTATGAATATGAACGCGCTNNGAACATTGGTCACAGGGTCGAGATGTTGTCCCGATCCACAAACCCCCGATGTCCTTGCGTTGGTTACTATGTCGGGTAAATAAATAAAGTCTGGGTCTGAGGGGGAGAGCATCCCTCCTCATAATTACGAATTCGTAATTGTCTTAATTATTC
>DMPJ01000118.1:4214-6437 GCA_003456035.1 Planktothrix sp. UBA8402 | reverse complement strand
CGTAATTCATAATTCGTAATTTTCTAAACATCTATTATGATTAAGCGAAAAATCTCTAAAATTTGGATTTTGCCAGCGATCGCGTCTGGGGCTTTGTTGGTGGGTATATTCTTTCCGATGGCGCTATTTCGGGAATGGAAACAGTCCGTTGAACAAAGTTATTCGGCTGATCAACAAATCCCAGAGTCGAAAGTATTACAACTAGCTTTAGCTCCAATTTCTGAACGTCAAACCGAATTAGAAGCGATCGCCCAAGACCGAAATGCTTCTTTAGAAAGAAGTCGGGCGCGATATTTATTAGCCAGTGATTCTTTACAGGAAAAACCGGAAACAGCGATAAAATTATTAGAGGGATTAGATCAGGATTATCCCCTATTAGCGGGTAATATTTTAGCAAAAAGGGCCGCAGCTTATGAAGCAATTGGAGATCCAGAAAAAGCCGAAAAAACTTGGCAGGAATTGTTAAAAAACTATGGAGATCAAGCCGTTGTAGTCGAAGCCTTATTTGCTTTAGGAAAAACNNGCGATCGCCAAATTTCCCAGTCATCCCAAAACCATAGAAATTATTCAAAGTAGACTTAAACAAAATCCCAATCAACCGGAATTATTATT
Organism: Planktothrix sp. UBA8402; assembly: GCA_003456035.1. Taxonomy (GTDB): domain Bacteria; phylum Cyanobacteriota; class Cyanobacteriia; order Cyanobacteriales; family Microcoleaceae; genus Planktothrix. The sequence goes on along the minus strand of DMPJ01000118.1, from coordinate 5,825 downwards.
CTTAATTGCCGAACATGGATTGTATTTAAAAGACTATGGAACTTATTTAGAACAATTAAAAGCCAAATTTGGCAATCAACTAACTCCTGAACAATGGGAAATTGTAGCTTTTGGCTATTGGGAAAAACAGGATTATGGGAAAGCTGCTATTGCCTATTCTAAAGCCCCCAAAACCCCTAAAAATCTCTACCGTCAGGCGAGAGGATTATGGTTAAATGATCAAATTCCTGAGTCTCGAATTGCCTATAAACAATTAATTAATAGCTTTCCCCAGGAAATAGATCCTCAAGGAGAAGATGCGGGATTTGGTTTATTGCGTTTATCACGGCTTTCCGATCAAAAAGATGCTTTAGTCTATTTAGATCAAGTTATTGCTAAATTTCCCCGTCATGCAGCCGAGGCTTTATTAGATAAATCTAAACTATTAGATCAAATGCGATCGGAAAAATCTGCTTCGGAAACTCGTCAACAATTACTTAGTAAATATAGTGATTCTGAAGCGGCTGCCCAATTGCGTTGGGAACTCGCTCAACAAGCATTAAAAGCCGGGGATTTAAAATCAGCATCCGACTGGGCAAAACAAGTCTCAACCAAAAATCCTGATAGTGAATTTGCCCCAGAAGCGACATTTTGGGTAGGGAAATGGGCGGAAAAAAATGGCAATTCTCAAGAGGCAAAAAAAGCCTTTGAATATTTAATTGTTCGTTATCCTTCCTCCTATTATGCTTGGCGTTCAGCCGTTCATTTAGGATGGCCTGTGGGGGATTTTACCACCGTTCGACCCCTATCTCCCCATGTTGAACATCCTGACATTCGAGAAGTGCCTCCGGCGGGTTCTAAAACCTTACAAGAACTGTATGCGTTAGGACAAAATCAACAGGCTTGGACGTTATGGCAAACGGAGTTTAAAAATATTATACAGCCTTCGGTTGCCGAACAATATACCGATGGTTTAATGCGGATGGGAATTGGGGATAATTTAGATGGAATTTGGATGTTATCGAGTTTAAATCGCCGGGATGATCCCCAAGAGCGATCGCAATATTTAGAAATCAAACAAAAACCGGCTTATTGGGAAGCATTGTATCCATTTCCCTACTTAGAAACTATTGTTAATTGGTCAAAAGAACGGCAATTAAATCCGGTANNTAGTAACAGCATTAATTCGTCAAGAATCGCGGTTTATGCCGGGGATTAAATCCGTTGTTGGCGCTACGGGATTAATGCAAGTGATGCCAGAAACGGGGGCGGATGTGGCTAAACAAATTAAATTGACTGATTATGCCTTGGATAATGTCAATGATAACGTCAATTTAGGCACCTATTATTTAGATTTTACCCATCGAGAATATAACAATAATTCGATGTTAGCAGTAGCTAGTTATAATGCCGGGCCGGGGGCTGTTTCGGGTTGGGTACAGCGCTTTGGATTTCAAGATCCTGATGAATTTGTGGTTAAAATTCCCTATCCTGAAACTCAAGATTATGTGAAATCCGTATTTGAGAATTATTGGAATTATCTCAGGATTTATAACCCAGATGTTGCCCAATTAATGGAAGATCATGCTAAGAATTACAAAAATTAATTAGGGAATAGGGATCACGGATTTA
>DMPJ01000118.1:0-4161 GCA_003456035.1 Planktothrix sp. UBA8402 | reverse complement strand
GTGTTAATCTGCGTAATCCTCTTATTAAAAACCTAATTTGTTGAACGAACTAAACGAATAAATTGACAGGGATAACCAGAAATATTGCTGTTAAAACTGCCAATTTCTTGAAATCCGGCTTTTTTGTAAAATGCGATCGCCCGTTGATTTCCTGCCATTACAATTGTATAAATAGGAGTACCAATCAGGTTTAAAGCTAAGTCTAATAACCGTTTACCAATGCCTTGATTTTGATAATCAGGATCAACATATAACAAGGCAACACAGTGAGAATCTAGGGCAACAAAAGCGACAACTTTTTTACCTTCACAGGCTACGAATTTATCATAAGTATAGCAAATATGATGAACATTCGGATTTTGTTCGAGAGGTCTCATCGCCCTGAAATCACAAGATCCTTTAAATTCATCGGGTTGGGAGCGATCATGCACCCGACAAATAGTCGACCAATCTCTTTCTAAATAAGGACGAATAGTAATTGTTTTCATTCATGTTTAGACAAATTGTGGACGTTCTAAAACCTGGGAAAATAGGGTTTTAAATTCAACTTTTTGGGTTTCTAATTCCATCATTTGTTTCCAGGTTTCATAAAAGAAAAATGTGTTTCCGGCGAATTTGCGATCGCGCGTCAGTTGAATTTGTTCTTTGACATTAACAAAAGACATCGGTTTAATTCTTAACCCGGTTAAAATACCAATACTAACAGGAATATGGCTTTTTGCTTCCAAAAGTTCAGGACGTTTTAAATCCGCTAAAAATCCATTAATATCATCCCGATAAACTTGTAAAACCAATTCTTCTAAATAACCTTCTTGTTCCCAGGTTTTCCAATCTTGTAAAAACTGAGAATAGGCATAAAGATAAGGATTTGGGGATAAAGAAAGAATACAATTAGGTTTATAGTCTTTGATGATCCAGAAAACTCTATTCACAAATTCTGTGATTTTTTTCGCTCTCCAACTCACCCAATTTACATCTTGAAAGTCACTCGGAGGAGTAGAATTTCCGGTTTCTCTCTGATATAATTGGATGGTGAATTGATCATAGCCTAAATCGACTGGTAAGCCAAAATGATCATCAAATTGAATTCCATCAACATCATAGGTTTTGACGACTTCAACGATTAAACCCAAAAGAAACTGTTGTACTTGGGGATGAAAGGGATTTAACCAGACTTGATTAACTTGACTTTCTTTATATACTTTCGTACCATCTTGACGACAAGTAATCCAATGGGGACGCAGTTGGGCAATTTGAGAATCCGGGGGAACCATAAATCCATATTCAAACCAAGGAATCACACTAATTTTTTTTTCTTTGGCTAAGGGAATTATTTCTTTGAGAATATCTCGATCTTTCAATTCAGGAATCGGATAAATTTTAGTTCCTGTAAACCTTTCCATTAAAACACTTGGATAAAGGGTATAACCGTTATTCCAAATTGTTGGATAAACGGTATTAAAATTACATTCTGCCAATAAATTAATAGCATCTATTAAGGCATTTTTAGATAACAAAACATCACTATCAATATTTGTTAGCCAAACTCCCCTTAATTCTCCGGTCGGAACTGGAATAATTGGCGGTTTAACAATATACTGTTCAGCAATAGTTAAGGGTTCATCAACTTGATGCAACGCTTGACAGAAAAACACAGCTACTTCGGCGCGAGTTGCGGGTTTATTAGGGTTTAAAAGTTTAACCTCTGGATAATTAACAACTAAGCCAAATTCAATCGCCGCCGCGATCGCATTTTTAGCATAATTAGGAATATCTTTAGCATCATTTAAACTTTGATTTAGGGTTTTAATAATAGATTGACTGGGTTCATAATTTAACCCTTTGACTAAAGCGACTAATGCTTGAACTCTAGGGATATTTTGTTGGGGTTGAAAACTTCGGTCTTCGTAACCACTCGTAAAACCCGTGCGATAGGTTTTTTGAATTACACTATAAGCCCAAAAAATCGACGGAACATCCTTAAATTGAATTGGTTCTCGAATGTCTAAAAGTTGGGGAAAGGCTTTAATTAGCATAGTAGCAAACTCAGCACGAGTTAAGGTTGCATCGGGCTTAAAAGTTCCATCTCGATAGCCACTGATGATGCCTTTATTTGCCAGAGTTTCAATACTGTTTTTCGCCCAATGATCCGTTATATCTGTAAAGTTTACCATAGAGTTTAAAGGGGGTAAAATTGGTTAAAGATTTCTGTTTAATNNTTAATATTTTTGAATAAAATGATACAATCCATTAACTTTACCTCTAATTTGATTCAGAAAGAATATAATAACAGTATGAATTGTACCCTAAAGTACGATAAGTTACAATCTTTAAAAAATGTTAACTTGTCCATATTCTTTTCATGCTTTGTTTAGAGGTTTAGATTTAATTATGAAACTGATTTCAACCCTGCTTTCTGGAATTACCACCGCCATTACCGCCCTCACCTTGGTAACAGGTTTAGCAATGGCTCAAATGGCTGAAGTACCCAGACCCAATACTAAAGGGGATTTTATCACGGCAAAAGTTCAAGGAAATCGAGGACTTTATAATAATATTAACTGGTTAGTTGTCGATCCTCAATATCTGAACTGTCGAAATACTCCTGAAGGTACAGTTAAAGCCAAATTAGATTCGGGTGCAATTATGACAGCCCTTTTTTCTAATAATGGAAAAGGTGATGCTATTGTACTTAAAAATGGTCAACCTTGGTTAAAAGTAGAAAGTATTCATCCTTATGGGTCTCGATTGAATTCTGGAGTCTGTTATGTTCGGGCTAATTTGAAATATATTGCCCCAATTAATGGTGATTATCTCGATATGTTTAAAAGGAAATAAAAGCTATGCGTTTTATCAATCCCAAAACTGATTTTGCCTTTAAAAAAATCTTTGGTTCTTCGGAAAGTAAGGATATTTTAATCAGTTTCTTGAATGCAATGGTTTACAATTCTGAGCCAATGATTCAGGATTTAGAGATTATTGATCCTTACCTCGCCCCCAAAGTTACCGGATTAAAAGATACTTATTTAGACGTTAAAGCTCAACTAAATACGGGTGAAATTGTCATTATTGAGATGCAGGTGATCAATGTAGAAGCCTTTACAAAACGAGTCTTATATAATGCAGCTAAAACCTATTCCCTGCAATTAGATGTGGGACAAGGCTATCGGTTTTTAAAACCTGTGATTGCTTTAACAATTACGGATTTTATCCAATTTGAAAATACGGATTCTTGGATTTCTTACTTTATTTTCAAGGAGAAAACTCAAAACTTTAATTATTCCGAGAATGAATTAGAGTTAGTGTTTGTGGAATTACCTAAATTTCAAAAATCCTTAGAACAATTAGAAACTTTAACGGATAAATGGATTTATTTTATGCAAAGTGCTAGAATCTTAGAAACGGTTCCTGAAACGTTAGAAACTGTACCTCAAATTCAACGGGCGTTTCAAATTGCTAATCAAACTAATTTAACCCGTGAAGAACTCGATGAAGTTGAAAAAGTAGAACTGTTTTTACAAGATCAAAGAAATGCAATTAGTTTTGCAGAAAGTCAAGCTAGACAAGAAAAAGCGATAGAAATTGCTCGTCAACTCCTAAATATTTTAGATGATGAAACTATTAGTCGCACAACGGGGTTAAGTTTAGCAGAAATTCAAAAATTAAAATCTTAATCTTGATAAGTAATTAAGAGGAATATCGACCGTATTTGGCGATCGCATTTTCCTCTGGATTTTGTTGATTTGTTAACCACGCCCAAAGTTGATCACCCTGGGAAAAATGCCACCATTCATTAGGATGTTGTTGAAATCCTGTTGATAGCATAACTTGGGATAAAATTAGACGATTTTGATGATATTCTTTCTCTATTTGATCAGAACTATGCTCAAAATAATTAGGATAGGATCGAGGAGAAATCTGATCAATTTCCGAACCCATATTTAATATTTTCCCCCTGTGATCAACTAAAGTAATATCCAAAGCAGCACCCGTACTATGGGGGGGAGGAGTGGCGAGATCTAAGCTCGGAGCCGCCCAAAATTGGTCAACTTCTGTTAATATAGATTGATGTTGTTCGGCGGAAAGATTGTCTGGTGTTAATCCCCGTTTTTTTAATAGTTGTTCATAAGAATAATTTACCATAAATTGTTGCACTTCTAC
>DMPJ01000352.1:10946-12713 GCA_003456035.1 Planktothrix sp. UBA8402 | reverse complement strand
ATAATAAATTGATGATCTTAATGAAAAAATAAGCAATTCTGAAAAATAACTTTCTACTATCTCACAAGAGAACAAGAATTTAAGAGAAGAAAATAATGTTTTAAAAGCAGAGAGATTTAATAAATAATAATTATTTCAAGATATGGAAAGCAAATTATCTTCATTAGCAGGAGAATTAGATTAATTATTGTCCAGCAATTCATAACTTATACAATCTAAAAAGTAGAATGAGAATAAGATAAGGGATCTAGAAGATGAAATTGAATCAGAAAAAAAGAATTTAGAGGATAAGATTGTTTAATATACTCTTCTTGAAGAGAAAAATTAATAATCCTAATAAGATTTAAAAGCGGCAATGGATCTCATTTAATAAAATATTGCAGAAATTGCTAATTATTCTCAATAAAGAAATGAATTTACTTTATAAATCACTTAATTGGAAGAAGAATTGCTAATGGAAAAATAAAATTATAAAAATTTATTTTTTTAAAAAATTTTTCTCATCAAGGCTTCATTACTATCTTAAATCAATCTTTTATGGTTAATATATGTAGAAAGGAACCATCATAACTGAACAGTATTTTAACTAACTTTTGTTCAGTTCGATAGTTTCATAATTGGTCTACAAAAATACCATTTTTGTGTCGTAGATATTACAAAGTTGAGAAAACTATGGACGACTTAAATAAGTTTTCAAAAGAATTGGACAAGTTAGGTGACCAACTGGGCAAATTAGCCAACAAACCTGATCAATTCTTCAAGAAACTAGATAAGCTATTTGATAAAGATGCTTATTTGAAATTAAACCCTGATGTTAAACAAGCCGTTGAAGCCAACTCACTGACAGCAGAAGAACACTTTTTGCTCTATGGGATTTATGAAAATCGGGAATGTAGTAATCTATTTAGTGTTCGTGAATACTTAAAACTGAATGCAGATGTTAACCTTGCAGTTGAACAACAAGGTTTAAGTGCCATTGAACAGTTTATTGATGTTGGACAGAGTGAAAACCGTTCCTGGAATTATATATTTAATATTCAGGACTATTTAAAACTCAATCCTGACGTTAATCAAGCAGTTCAAGCTGGTCTTACCAATGCTATTGAACATTTTTTGGAATTTGGAATTGACGAGAAAAGAGAGTTTAGTTATGTATTCAAGCTCGAAGATTATTTGACACTCAATCCTGATGTTGCCGTCCAAGATCAAGAGGGTTTAATTAATCCGGTTCTGCACTTCTTTAATCTTGGTCAATTTGAAGGTCGAGAATGCAATAAATCCTTCTTTAATGTCAAGTATTATTTAGAAGCAAACCCAGACATTAAACAAGCAGTTCAAGCAGGTCAAATTAGTGCGATCACTCATTTTCTGGAATTTGGTTTGAGCGAAAACCGCCAGTTCAATCAAAACATTTCTGTTACTCAGATTCTACAACAATTTAAGGTTAGTAGTCTCTCAGTAATTAGTATTGAGCAAATCCAGCAATTTATTCAGGTATCGCTATCAGCACCCGCACCAACACCAACACCCGCGCCAACACCCGCACCAACCCCAACACCAACAACCGCACCTGAAGGGAGTGGCTCGAATACCCCTAAAATTATTTTCAATGAAAGCGAGGGTTCTACAAACACCACTCCAACTCCCACACCGAAACCAACTGTTGAACCCACACCCGCACCAACTTCAACTCCCACACCTCAACCTACTCAAGTTCCCACACCTAAACCAACGGTTGAGCCGACACCAGCACCCACACCAGCACCC
>DMPJ01000352.1:0-10925 GCA_003456035.1 Planktothrix sp. UBA8402 | reverse complement strand
CCTCAACCTACTCCTCAACCTTCCTCTCCAGAGTTGTTCAGTCTCGACTATATTAAAGTCACCTACGCGGTTGAACTCAAAGCAGGTTTAAAAGTTGAGGATCTCAGCACGATTACAGATATTGAGATTATCAATTTCATCAATCAAAATGGATTAGAACTAGGGATTAATCCCTCAGCTTATGTAGATATTAAGATTTACACAGAAACTTACAGCCAACAACTGATCAGTTTCTACCAAGTTACCTCTGTTACTGAACTAACCTTTGTACAAATCCTCAACTATATTAGTGGGGAAGGTTTAGAAGCAGGAAACAGTCCTTCTGTATTCATTGATTTTGATTTTGTCAAGAAGAATCATGGCAAGAAATTAGAGAAATTCTTCGATAAAAACCTTGACACAATCACCAACAAAGATATTTTAGAATACCTTGACAAAGAAGGGATTAAAGGCGGAGACCAACTTTCTAATCGCATAGACTTTAATTACATTCGTTCAACGTATAATGTTGAACTGGTTGCTAAATTTGGAGTTAGTTTAGAATTAATTACTAATCAGCAAATCTTTGAGTTTATCAATAGTCAAGAAGGGTCTGAGATTATTACCAATCCTTCACCTACCGTTGATATTAACTTTGTCAAAACTGTTTACTCGCAAGAGATTGCGACTTACTTCAAGATTTCTGTTGAAGAAGTTATCACTCTCTCCAATACCCAGATTTTACTGTTCATTAATAACGTTCCACCGGAACAAAATATTGAGACCTCATGGACAGTATCTTCAAATTACTTAGAAGCTGTTTATGGTAAAGATTTAGTTGCTGGGTTAGGAAAAAATTCCTCTGTTGAACAAATTCTTAAGTTCATTGAAGAACAAGGAATCAAAAATGGAAATACCGTTTCTCCCTTCCTGGGTTTGGATTATGTGAAACAGTTAAATCTTGATAAAATTGTCGAGAAATATGACATCACAAAAGCAACTGAAATTAGCAGTGAAAATATCCTCGAAAGTATCAATTTAGATTACCTAATTGATGTTAAATACTCTCGCGTTAAATACGTCACTCAGTTAGCGGCTTACTTCAAGATTTCTGAAGAAGAAGTTGCTAACCTGACAGATGACAAAATCAAAGTTTATATCCTAGGAATTGGTAAAGACTTGGGATTAGCCGGAAACGCAATTGACTTTAAGAAAGTCGAGAAACTTCTGGAAAAAGAACTCAAAGATTTCTTCAAAGTCAAAGATGTTAAAGACTTAAGTGATGGACAAATCAATGGTTTCCTATCGGGTGAAGGCAAAAAACTCGGACTGCTAAAACAAATTACTGAAGTCGTTGATGTCGAATACTATAAAGAAATTTATGGTGAAGTTTTAACGGCTCAATTTGGAGAAGATGTCAAACCAGAAGAAATTGTTGATTTCTTGTTTGGTGATGTGGCTCCCATCATTGATGTGAAATTCTGCTTAAATCAATATGCAGATGAACTCACCAAATATGCAGAAGGTTTAGGAAAAACTCTGCCAGATTTAACGCCAGAGGATCTGAAAAAATACTTCTTCAGTAATGAGAAGTTTGACGAAGAAAAGAGCCTAACTACTTTCAATTTAGCAGCGTTCAGTACCCAATATTCATCACAGTTAGTTGCGTTTTATAATGTAACTTCCGTTGAAGAACTGAATCAAACCCAAGTTTATCAGTTCATCACCCAAGGAGCTTACAAATTAAATCTCGATATTTCCGAATTTATCTCGGAAGATGGTCTGGCATTTTACCAGGAAAAATACGCGGCAGAAATCGCTATTAAATATGGCGTTGAAGTCAGCGTTGTTCAGGAATTAGACACTAATGTTCTACTAGATATTGTATTTGGTGGATGGTCTGATCATTTCGATTCTGACTACTTCCAGTTTAAATTTGAAGGAGATATTCAGGCGACATTTGGTGTAGACACTATTGCTAAAGTCACGGATTTACAAATTCTCCAATATCTGCATGAACAGGAAACTGTTGATGTTAAGACAATCAACTGGTTTGATCTCGATGAATATGTCAAGAAATACGGTAAAGAACTCGAAGGCGCGCTGAAAGATTCCTACCACGTTAAAGACATTAGTGAACTGTCAAGTCAACAGATTATCAAGTTTGCTTTTAGTCCTGAAGCTAAAGCTTTTAGCGTAGAAGGATTGATTGATTTAGGGTACGTTACTGATACTTTCGGTGCCGCGATTGTGGCTGGTGATCAAGTTACTGAAAAATGGATCAGTCAATATATTAGCGTTGATGCTGGATATGTTGAATCTCAAATCAGTGATTTGATTGAAGCAGGAACAGTTACTTTAGAGCAAATTAATCAAGTTCTGGAAACTGAGGTTGCAACGGTTGATTTGTTAAGTAAAAAACAACTTATCGACTTAATTAACAACAGTGAATTCAAGACCGCTTTAGGCGAAGGTATTGAAATTAAACTGTCTCAAGATACCCAGAATTTGGATTATATCAAAGCCACCTTTGCTCCCGCTTTAGCAGAAGTTTTAGGGGTGAATATTGCCTCACTTACGGGTGATGAAACTAAGGTTGTTTCCAACGATAAAGTTCTGACATATCTCGTTGAAAATAAAGCCGCAGATATCGCTAAATTTGCCGAAGTTACTGAAGCAAAAGTCACAACGGAATTAGCACAAAAATGGCTACTTGAAGCCAATCTGATTTCGTTAGATAATGGTGGTACAACCGATAATGGTACACCCATTAAAATTGATTTAGCTTATGGCTATTATCAACTCGAAAAGTTAGTTACGGACAAAACTCTTACCATTGATACCATCAATGAATTCTTACCAGCAACCATCGAGTCTTTAGAAACAATTACCGATGAATATCTGACGAAATTGTTACTTAATGAGGACTTCCAAACAGCGTTAGGTGAAAACAGTATTGAATTGGTTCAAGCTGATACTTTAGATTTGGGTTTCTTAGCTTCTAAATATCAGGATGAACTTTCAGCAAAATACGGTTTACCTGTCGATGCTGAATTTACCGAACAACAAATTAAGGATTATTTCAGTACCGCAGATGCTGAAAAAATTGCCGCCGCAGGTGTAACTGTTGAAGAATATATTCAACAGCTTACGGTGACAGAAGTTCCACCAATAGATCCAACAACAGATCCAACAACAGATCCAACAACAGACTTTGATCCAGAATATCTGAAATTCCAAATTAAAGATTTGTTGGATAAAAATGTCATCACTTTGGACGATGTTAATGGTGTTTTGACTACTGATGTTCAGGCGTTAGATGGGTTAACAAATGAACAAGTTCAAGAATTAGTTGTTAACGAAGCCTTTAACACTAAACTAGGTGCAGATAAGGCTCTGAAACTGACACAAACAGAGACACCTGACTATAACTATGTGCGTCACCTTTACGCTCAAGAATTAGCCGATGCTTATGATGTTTCAGTCAATCATGTTTTGGCTGGAGATGTTGTTCAACTTACGGACGAACAAATTCTCACCGCCTTTACACAAAACCTGTCAACTGTTGATGTGGGATACGTCAGTTATCAACTGGAAAAATTGATTACTGACAAAAAATTAAATTTAGATCAAGTCAAACAATTCTTAGGAAGTGAAGACGCAACTTTCGCCACCGTTGAAGACTTGACAAATACCCAAATCATTCAGTTAGTCTATAGTCCTGACTTCAAGGATTTGTTAAAAGCCAAAAATCAAACTCTGGAACTGTCCCCTGTTGATTATGAACAGTATATTAAGGACAATACCGAAGCCTTGAAAGCTGCCTATCCAGATGTTATCGACATCAAAGATTTAACTCTCGAAAAAGTCAATCAGTTTATGTATGACCAAGGAGTTAAACAGGGTATTCAGCCTGATAAATATTTAGCTCTTGATTATCTCGGAGACACATATACAAGCGCGATTAATAGCGTTGCAGTTGATGATCAGGTGGCGTTAAATTGGCTGAAAAACGACTACAATCAACTGGATACAAACTATCTGCGTTATCAATTTGACCAGTTAAGTGTTGAACAACAAACGCAGTTATTAACTGATCTGGAAATTGATAAAGATGTTAATTCCCTGACGAATAAAGACATCATTTCTATTACCTTGAGCGACGCTTACAAACAGGTGTCACCAGATAATAGTATCCAACTAACCGCTATTGATATTAATGCTTATCGGCAAGGTTACACCCAACAGCTTGTTGATTACTACTTCCCAAGCAACGATGGCGAAGTTACTCTTCCTCCCGATAACCCCGGAAATGTTAATAGTGGAAATGGCAACTTAGTTGATCAAATCAGCGACAAAGATGTTATTAAGTTTGCCTTTAGCGACGGAATCAAACAAGGAATTGATCCTCTGAAATTCGTTGATAAAGAATACCTGAAAACAGCTTTTAAAGTTGAACTAGCAACCAATTACAACGTTGATGTATCGGCAGTTGCTAAACTCGATGATTCCTTAGTAGCTGACTATGTTTACGGTGGGATTTTAGGTGCAGAAATTGACGACAAATTCTATAGCCAAACCTACAAAACCGAGTTAGAAACTACCTTCAAAAAACCCGTTGATCAACTCACAAATACCGACATCCTGCAACACGCTTTAGACGTAACAATTCCGCAAGGAAAAGCGATCGCTCCTGTTGATATTAATGGATTTGTCAAGGAATACAATAAACAACTGTCTGATATTTTTGGAATCGAACCCAAAGACCTCAAAAAACTCGATAAAGCCTTACTCAAAGACTTTATCCTAGAACAAGCCTCATCCTATGATTTAGATGGTAAAAAATACACCAATATCGACTACTATCTGAATCAAGACGGGGAAGAATTGTTAGAAAACTACCGCGAGGAAAACGTCTACAATATTGATCCCAAGAAAGTCTTTGACTACGTTTCTGAAAATCAAAAAGACGTTTCCAGTACGGCTCCAACGGTTGATTTAGTTTGGTATCAAGAACAATATGGCGATGATATTACGGCAAATCAAGCTAAAATTGATACCAATAAAGATGCCAAAATTAGCAACGATGAGTTGTCTGTCTATGCCACAGGGGAAGGTTTAATTAAAGGAAACAAACCTTCTGAATTATTGCAGGATTTTGACAAATACGTTGCTGATCCTCAAGTGCAGAAAGATGTCTTAACCTACTACAATATTCAGTCGGTTGATGCACTTACAAATCCTCAAATTATCAGCTATATGGTTGGTAAAGGTTTGTCAGATGGTCACGAACCTTTCAGCGATGAATTCTTAACAAAGAATCCTGAACTGGATTTGGAAACCTTCAAAACAGCTAATACTCAAGCCTTAGTTCAATATACAGGTCTGAGCATTGAACAGGTAACATCTGTTAATGTCTTTTCCTATCAAGCGACTGTAGGTTTATTTAACCCAACCACCACTAACAATGGTTTAGCTTAATCTTAAAAAGCCCCTCTAACCTATCATTGGTTAGGGGGGCTTTTTCTGGTATATTGATAATTGTTAAGCCTAATTTAACCACAAAGACACAAAGGAAATAAATTGGCTAATTTAATTATAAATCTCGATGGGTAAAAGGTTTAGGGTTACTCCCAGAATAGGTTTCTACAATATGCCCTTCCCCCACCACTTGATATTTATAAGTAATTAATCCTTCTAAACCAACGGGGCCCCGGGGAGGCATTTGTTGGGTACTAATTCCCACTTCTGCACCGAAACCATAACGAAATCCATCGGCAAATCGAGTGGAACAATTATGGAAAACCCCCGCCGCATCTACTTGATTTAAAAAGGTATTTGCTGTGGCTTGATCTTCTGTTATAATAGCGTCAGTATGACCGGAACCATAGGTATTGATATGGGCGATCGCTTCTTCTAAATTACCGACTATTTTAATAGATAATATTAAATCGGTATATTCCGTTGACCAATCTTCTTCCGTTGCTGGCTTAATATTAACAATTTTTAAGGTTTTAGCATCTCCTCGCAATTCGACATTTTTAGCTTGTAATACCGTCACTGCTTCTAATAAAAACCCAGAGGCAATATCTTCATGTACTAATAATGTTTCCACCGCATTACAAGCAGCCGGATATTGAGTTTTAGCATCAACGGTAATGGCGATCGCTTTTTTAATATCCGCCAATTTATCAATATAAACATGACAAATTCCTTCCGCATGACCCAATACTGGAATCCGAGTATTATCCTGAACAAACTTAACAAAAGAATTAGAACCACGAGGGATAATTAAATCAACATAATTATCTAGTTGTAATAATTCTAAAATTTCTTCCCTGGTAGTTAATAGTTGTACCGCATCGGGATTAATAGCCGTTTTAGATAATCCTTGACGAATGGCTTTAACTAATACTTGACAGGAATTAATTGCTTCTTTTCCCCCTTTTAAAATAACTCCATTTCCCGATTTAATCGCTAAAGCAGAAATTTGAATCACCGCTTCCGGGCGAGCTTCAAAAATCACCCCTAAAACTCCTAACGGACAGGTAATTCTTTTTAAGATTAAACCCTGATCTAATTCCCGATGAATTTGCACCACTCCCACCGGATCAGGCAATTTAGCAACATCTCTTAATCCGGCAATGGTACTATTTAATTTAGTCTGATCAAATTTGAGACGATTATATAACGGTTTAGCAATTCCTTCGGCTTCGGCTGCGCGACAATCGGCTTCATTTGCAGCAATAATTTCCGATGCAGCAGCTTCTAAGGCTTGAGCAACAGCTTCAATGGCTTGATTTTTTTCTGCTGTTGATAATATGCCTAATTTCTGTGCTGCTAAACGAGTTTTTGCAGCTAGTTCAACTAAAGGAATAGAACTGGTTTTCGAGACTGTCATTATTACAATTTAACCCCAAATCAGTCAAAAATTATTATTTTTCCATCATAAGTCATCAGTCATCAGTTTATTACCCATTCCCGATCACGGATTTAAGAGGATGACGCAGATTAACACAGATTAAAATCCGTGNNATCCGTGAAATCCGTGAAATCCTCCTAAATCCGTGATCCCAAATTCTGAGATGATGGGGAAGCTCGAACTATTGATATCAGTGTATAGCTTGTATGCGGATTGCTTTTTTCACTGAAACTTTCTTACCAAAAATTGATGGGATCGTGACACGCCTGTGTCATACGGTGGAACAGTTACAACGGTTGGGAGATCAGGTTTTGGTGATTTCTCCAGCCGGGGGACTCACGGAATATAAAGGGGCTAGAATCTATGGAGTGGAAGGGTTTCCTCTACCCCTGTACCCAGAGTTAAAACTGGGTATTCCCCATCCGGGTATCGGTGTGGAATTAGAAAAATTTCGGCCCGATCTGATTCACGTTGCCAATCCAGCAATTTTAGGGCTAGGGGGCTTATATTATGCCAAAAAGTTAAATATTCCTTTAGTTGCATCCTACCATACCCATTTACCTCAATATTTGCACCATTATGGCTTAGGAATGTTAGAGGAGGTACTCTGGAGTATATTAAGAGCAACCCATAATCAGGCTCAATTGAATCTTTGTACCTCAACGGTAATGGTAGAAGAACTGCATGATCATGGGATTGAAAGGCTAGATTTATGGCAGAGGGGAGTTGATACGGAAATGTTTCAACCATCCTTAGCCAGTTGGGAAATGCGCGATCGCCTCAGTCAAGGACACCCGGACTGTAATTTATTACTCTATGTCGGTCGTTTGGGGGCGGAAAAAGAAATTGAACGAATTAAACCAGTTTTAGAGAAAATTCCCAATTCCCGTTTAGCCCTGGTGGGAGATGGCCCGAATCGTCTAGCCCTAGAAGCCCATTTTCGGGGAACTCCCACCAATTTTGTCGGGTATCTACGAGGAAAAGACCTGGCGACAGCCTACGCCTCCGCCGACGCCTTTATTTTTCCCTCCCGGACTGAAACCCTAGGATTAGTTTTATTAGAAGCAATGGCGGCCGGAACTCCCGTGGTCGCGGCCCGGTCTGGGGGGATTCCTGATATTGTCACCGATGGTATTAATGGCTATTTGTTCGATCCGCTTCAGGAAGACGGAGCGATTACCGCCACTCAACGGTTATTTTCCCATCCCCAAGAACGGGAAACCCTACGCCAAAATGCCCGTTTAGAAGCCGAACGTTGGGGATGGGCTGCGGCTACCCAACAGCTACGACGCTACTATCAAGGGATTCTCAGCCGTTACTCCTTTTCCTCCGTTGCCTAGTATCCACCATAAACTTTAGACTCAAGCCCAGGATAAAACCATGACCATCCCTTGTCTGCTATCATCTAGTCAAGATATTAATATCTGCTAGTTGGGAAGGTTTTATTCTATTCAAGCTACTTAACTTTCTCTAATCAGAGTTTTTCAGTTCTCTATCCCTCACCCAAACTATCCCCTTCCCATGACTTTTTCTAATGCTGGTAGCATCTTAGCTACGCTGACACAAGTGGATCGTATGGGCCTATTGGCAGCGCGTGTTAAACATCTGCCAATTGGGGAGTTCATTTGCATTTTAGATTTTATTACCGCAGAATTTCAGCAATTTCTTCGGGCTATTGATCTGATTAATAATGAAGGAATCGAAACTCTATTAGAACAATTGCTCGATGCCTTTACCCTCAAAATTGGGCAAATTCTGGAAGCTGATCGCACGACAATTTTTTTAGTAAATCGTGAAAAAAATCAACTCTGGTATACAAAATTAACCGAAGAAACCGGACTAGCAAAAGAAATCCGTTTACCAATGGATTCGGGGATTTTAGGTTATGTTGCCCGCACGGGTAAAGCCATGAATGTCACCGATGCTCATAACTGTGAATTATTTGATGTGGATGTGGATGAACCTCCCGAATATTATGCCCGCACCATTCTGTGTATGCCGATTTTTAGTAGCCAAAATCCACAGGAATCCGTAGCAGTGGTACGGTTATTAAATAAAGCTGGAGATACGGAATTCACCGAGGAAGATGAACAACAATTCCGAGCTTTTGCTGATTCGATTGGGATTATTTTAGAAAGTTGTCAATCGTTTTTTGTGGCTGCTCGAAATCAACGGGGAGTCGCTGCATTATTAAAAGCCACAACAACTTTGGGGCAAAGTTTGGATTTAGAAACAACGTTACAAGCGGTGATGGAACAAGCGCGAGATTTAATGCAAGCCGATCGCAGCACGTTATTTTTATTACAAAAAGAGACGCAGGAATTGTGGACAAAAGTTGCCACTGCCGATGGTTCAAAAATGATGGAAATTAGAATTCCCGCCGATCGAG
Organism: Planktothrix sp. UBA8402; assembly: GCA_003456035.1. Taxonomy (GTDB): domain Bacteria; phylum Cyanobacteriota; class Cyanobacteriia; order Cyanobacteriales; family Microcoleaceae; genus Planktothrix. The sequence goes on along the minus strand of DMPJ01000352.1, from coordinate 1,635 downwards.
GAATTGCCGGATATGTGGCTTCAACGGGTGAAGTTTTGAATATTCCCGATGCCTATTGTGATCCTCGGTTTGACCCCAACACTGACCGTAGAACTGGCTATCAAACCCGAAATATTTTATGTATGCCAGTGTTTAATGCTGCGGGAGAATTAATTGGGGTGACTCAGTTAATTAATAAGAATAAAGGTAGTTTTACTAATTCCGATGAAGAATTTTTAAGGGCGTTTAATTCTCAGGCGGGAATTGCCTTACAAAATGCTCAGTTATTTGAAAATGTTATGGTGGAAAAACAATATCAAAAGGATATTTTACAAAGTCTTTCTGATGTGGTAATTTCAACGGATTTACAAGGAAAAATTGTCACAATTAATGATGCAGCTTTGGAATTATTAGGTTGTCCAAAACCGCAATTTGGCGATCGCACCATTCGTCAATATTGGGAAGAAAAATTAACCGGACGTTATGTTTGGGAAGTCCTACCCATTGAAAATTTAAGATTCCGTTTAGAAGATAGTTTACACCACGCCGCCCGTCATTATGTTCCCGAACAAAGTTTAAGCGTAGCTTTAATTCAACAGGAAAAAATTGAAGAAAATATTACACAAACGATTCCCATTTTGGGAATTTGCGATCGCTATAATTCCGAAATTTATCATCCCTGGGGAGAACCAACTTCCTCACAAAAAAATAGTATAACCTATTCTAAACAGCAAGTTAGACAAATAGAACGCAGTATTAATTTAACAGTTAATCCCCTAACTAACCCCGAAGGAGGAGTTAGAGGAGGGTTAGTTGTTTTAGAAGATATTAGCCGCGAAAAACGAATGAAAACTACCATGTATCGCTATATGACTCCCGGGGTTGCTGAACAGGTAATGGCTTTAGGAGAGGATGTATTAATGGTAGGAGAACGTAAAGAAGTTACTATTTTATTTTCTGATATTCGTGGTTATACAACCTTAACAGAAAATTTAGAAGCCTCGGATGTCGTAGCTTTATTAAACCAATATTTTGAAACAATGGTAGAAGCGGTTTTTTCCCATGAAGGAACTTTAGATAAATTCATTGGAGATGCTTTAATGGCGGTGTTTGGCGCGCCCCTTCCCCTGCGCGATAATCATGCTTGGATGGCGGTAAAATCGGCTTTAGATATGCGCCGACGCTTAAAGGAATTTAACCAAATGCGACCCGATGAACCGCAAATTAGAATCGGAATTGGGATGAGTTCGGGTGAAGTGGTATCGGGAAATATTGGCTCACAAAAACGCATGGATTATACTGTAATTGGGGATGGGGTGAATTTAAGTTCCCGTTTGGAACAAATTACTAAACAATATGGTTGTGATATTATTATTAGTGAGATGACTTATCATTTATGCCAAGATAAAGTTTGGGTGAGGGAATTGGATCGGGTGCGGGTGACACCNNAATTGGTAATCGTTCTTTTTCTTTGGATGCACAAGCAAAAGAGTTTTTAGATTGTTTTAATCAAGGGAGAATTACTTATTTAGCTAAAGAGTTTAAGCAAGCAATTCGGATTTTTGAAGAAGCTAAAAAAATGCGTCCTGATGATCGGGCGGTACAAATTCATCTAGCGCGATCGCAACAATATTTACAAACTGCTGTTCCTGAAGA
>DMPJ01000120.1:1625-3706 GCA_003456035.1 Planktothrix sp. UBA8402 | reverse complement strand
AGCGGGGGGAATAATTGAAAAACCACCCCCTAGCCCCCCCTTAGCAAGCGGGGGGAATAGTCAAAAACTCCTCCCATTAGCAAGGGGAGGTTGGGTGGGGTTCTTCTTCAGGAATTTTAATTCTCCCTAGTTCTAATCAACCATTAACAATTAAGAAAAATAATGCTCAAAAACGCTTTTGCTTTATTACAAAAAATGGGAAAGTCTTTGATGCTTCCCGTTTCAGTGTTACCCATTGCTGGCTTATTATTGGGATTGGGTAGCGCTCGTTTAATTGAATTACAAAATCTGGCATCGGGAACTATTTCCTCCCCTAAATTTTGGTGGCTTCCTGAAGGTTTAGCTACCATTATGAAGACTGCCGGGGATGCAATTTTTGGCAATTTACCGATTATTTTTGCCATTTCTGTTGCGATTGGATTTGCGGAAAATGACGGGGTTGCCGCCTTAGCTGCAACGGTGGGATTTGTGGTTTTTGTAGCTTCTTTAGGGGCTGCTTCTACTACTTTATTTGGCATGAATCCCGATCAATTAAAACCTGTTATGGGCATTCCTTCGTTGGATACGGGGGTATTTGGCGGGTTAATTATGGGCTGTGTTGCAGCTTATTTATTTAACCGTTTTTTCAGGATTCAATTACCTCAATATCTGGGATTTTTTGCGGGAAAACGATTTGTTCCGATTGTGACTTCCTTTTCGGCGATCGCCATGGGAATCTTAATGAGTGTGATCTGGCCGCCAATTGGAGCCGCTATTTCTACGGCTGCTAATGCCGCTGCATCCGGTGGAAATGTTAGTATTACCGCAGCAATTTATGGACTTGTAGAACGGTTATTATTACCCTTTGGATTACATCATATTTGGAATGTTCCTTTCTTTTTTCAAATCGGATCATTTCTTGATCCAATTACCAATAGACTCGTAACTGGAGACATTAATCGCTTCTTTGCTGGCGACCCAACAGCCGGAATTTTAGGGGGTGCTTATTGGTTCAAAATGTTCGGTTTACCTGCGGCTGCGATCGCAATTTGGAGGACAGCAAAACCGAAAAATCGAGTGTTAACAGGGGGGATCATGATATCGGCTGCTTTCACCTCTTTCTTAACCGGAATTACTGAGCCGATTGAATTTTCATTTATGTTCGTAGCCCCGCCTTTATACGCCATTCATGCGGTGATGGCTGGCTTTTGTGATTGGTTATTTGTTGCCTTGGGCGGACGCATGGGATTTACATTTTCCCAGGGATTTATTGACTTTTTCCTGTTTAATGGATTAGGCACAAAGGCGTGGTTAATTCCCGCCTTGGGGCCGTTTTTTGCCGCGTTATATTTCTGTGTGTTTTACTTCGGAATCCGACAGTTTAATTTCTCAACTCCGGGTCGTGAAGATGACTTAGAAACCGTAGAAACTATTACTCCAGGAACAGGAGTTGGTAGTATGGCAATGGAGTTAGTTCGAGCTTTTGGCGGACGTAGTAATATTGCTAGTTTAGACGCTTGTATTACTCGGTTACGGATCACGGTTAATGATATCAAAAAGGTGAATAAAAGCCGACTGAAAGCATTAGGAGCTTCGGGAGTTTTAGAAATCGGAAATAGCGCTCAAGCTATATTTGGCCCCCGTTCGGAAAACTTAAAAACAGATATGATTGAATATCTTAAAACTGCCGGGCCAGAAGCGGATATTGTGGAGGAAATAACACCAGAAACGACTGAGGTTAATTCAACGGAAGCAGCGATTTCATCCCCAATTATCTCAGATGTAGAGGCTAAAAATCGGATTCAGGAGATGATTATTGCTTTAGGAGGAAAACAGAATATTCAAAGCGTTGATGCTGTGGCGTTAACTCGATTACGAGTTAAAGTTATTGATAATAACCTGGTTGATGAAGATGCCTTAAAAACGGCGGGTGTGGAAGGAATTTTGCGTTTACCCGATGGCATATTACATCTATTAATCGGTTTGGGTGCGGAACAATATGCAGCCCAAATTCAAGATTGATTGCTAAAATTACTGGGTAAAATTGTTATAGTAGGGAACACCGGAATTAACCCCCCCTGTAGAGACGTTGCAGGCAACGT
>DMPJ01000120.1:0-1588 GCA_003456035.1 Planktothrix sp. UBA8402 | reverse complement strand
ACAAATGCAATTAGTTCTTCTAAACCAGATTTATTAACATAAATACCCGCTCCTGTTCCATCATTAGATAAGGTTAAATCCTTTAATATAATTACGTCATTTGTTTTATAAACAAAGTAATCTTCTCCCACGCTAAAATCACTAATCAAGGCAAAATCTGTTAAACCTCCTGTTGAGTAATAGGTGGTAGAATCAGAACTACCTAAGTAAAATCCATCTAATCCTACACCACCAACTAAAGTATCAATTTCGCTCGCTCCTGGATTAGTTGAGTTAACATCAACCCCCGCTATAAAATCATCCCCAACATCACCAGAAACATAATCATTTCCGCCTCCACCTGCTAAGAGATCAACACCTTGACCCCCAAACAAAGAATCATCATTTATTCCGCCACTTAATACATCCGAACCTAAGTTACCAAGTAATTGATTATTACCCGATCCTCCAAACAGTTTATCATCTCCTTGACCCCCAAAGAGAAGATCATTTCCAGTGTTGCCATAAACAATATCTGATCCTAGATTCCCATTAATCGTGTCATCACCCTCAAGACCTTGGAGTGTATCATCTCCTTCTAAACCGTAGATTTCATCATTTTCGATCAATCCAGAAAGATTATCTGCCAATGCAGTTCCTAAAATTAAAGTCATTTTTAATCGGTTATCAGTAATCAGTAATCAGTAATCAGTTATAAAGCAATTGTCGATTATTGTCAACTACAATAAATCTTGATTTTGCTTTATTGACGAGATTTATTTTATTAATTGATAACTGATTACTGTTTACTGATTACTGATTTTTGAGTTGTGGCGATCGCTACCACCCCGGCAACAGAAATTCCCGATTTTTGTAATTCCGAGATGGCTGATTTAACTGTTGCACCTGTAGTATAAATATCATCTAAAATTAAAACCGAACCCTTTGGAGATCGACGACGGAAATCTTTACCTAAATTAAACACATTTTGCATTTCTTGTAAACGTTGATCCGGTGTCAGTTCGTGTAACGCTTCCGTCTGTTTAATTCTTTCTAAACCGTGAGAAGATAGGGATAAACCCGTAAATTCACAAAAACTTTTTGCTAAAAGTTCTGCTTGATTAAACCCGCGTTGTTTCAACTTAGAAGGGTGTAAGGGAATAGGTACAACCGTAGCAGATGATATCCCCGACCAGGATGTAGATAACCAAGTTTCTGCTAATCCATAGCCCAAAGGTTTAGCAAGTTGGGTATGATAATTATACTTGAGAGCCGCGATCGCTCGTTTGAGAACATCTTTGTACTGTCCCCAGACACAAAGCGGCACCTCAGAGCTAAATTTAACCCCAGGAGGAAACCGACAGCGAAGTAACTGTCTTTCACAATAATCACAAAGTTCTGTATTTGCAGGTCGGTCACACAATGGACAGTTAGACTTGAGAAATAAATTTAAAATTGCTTTCATAATTGAGGTATTAGCTGTTAATGTGTTGACACTGGACTATCTAATGGCGGGTGATCTGATATCTTTCTCAATTATAGCGACACCTTGATAACCATTGGTGTCAACTTCAGTCGAAAATCCCTGATTATAGCCAAGATTAGATCC
>DMPJ01000442.1:6343-7677 GCA_003456035.1 Planktothrix sp. UBA8402 | reverse complement strand
TGAAGGGCTTACTACGGGATTAGGGTTTCTGTGACAGCTAAAATTTGATCAAATTGAAATTCATTGGCTAATTTTTTTAAGCTAAAAGCTAAAGCTGAATAGGGTTCAGGGATTTGCTGAATTAACTCGAAAATCCGTTTTTCCTTTGTACATAATACCGCTTCATGAAACTCTTGAATCCAAGCCGGAGGCATTAATACTAAAGAATCTAATCTTAGACTAGAAGGGTCGGAAATTTCCGGCAAATTTTCTATTAAATTTCCTGAATTGTGCGATTCTGCATATTCATATTTTAATCCTAAATACTCTGCCATTTTTTCAAAAATAATATGCTCTCGGAAGGGTTTACTGACAAAATCATCACATCCGGCTTGCAAAACTTGGGCGCGTTCTTCTTCAAAGGCATTGGCTGTTAATGCAATAATAATTGGGGATTTTTGATCAGGTAAATTTGCCCGAATACGCCGAGTCGCTTCCATTCCATCCATCACGGGCATTCGCATATCCATCCAAATTAAATCCGGTTGCCAACTTAACCATAATTCTACTGCTTCTTGACCATTAACTGCTTCTTTAACTTCCAACCCCGTCATCGCTAAAAGCGTAACTAAAACTTGACGATTTTCGACAGCATCTTCAACAATTAAAATCCGATAATGGGGTTGTCCTATTACTAAACCAACTACTAACTTTTTAGAAGATTGCAGTTGAATATCCGCACTTTTCGCTAAACCTACCTGAATAAAGAATTTAACAATTGTTCCTTGTCCTAATATACTATCAACGGCAATATCTCCTCCCATCATTTGTACAAATTGTTGACTGATGGGTAAACCTAAACCTGTTCCTTCTTTGGATTTTCTACCTGATTCTGTTTGTCCAAATGCTTCAAATAATAAATCAATTTCTTCTGCGGCAATACCAGGGCCAGTATCCTCGACTTCAAAGGCAATTCTAACTTGTTCTTCTGTTGAGGATATCGTTGTTTCCGGTAAAGTTTCTAAGGAGTCTTGATGCAGAATATCGGTAACGGGGAATTGTTGGATAATTGTTTTTTGTTGTACCCGCAAAATTACTGACCCACAGTCTGTAAATTTAATCGCATTTCCCAGTAAGTTAATTAACACTTGACGGAGTTTACTTTCATCGGTTTTGATATATTGATCAACGGTAAAATCTCGTTCAAAAATTAAACTTAATCCTTTTGTTTCTGCTTTTAATTCTAGCATTTCTTCTAAACTGCTTAACAGATGATAGAGATCAAAACTGGTTTGGTTTAAAGTCAGTCGTCCCGCTTCAATTTTTGACATTTCTAAAACATCATTAATTAAATC
>DMPJ01000442.1:0-6278 GCA_003456035.1 Planktothrix sp. UBA8402 | reverse complement strand
TAATTCATGGCTCATATTCGCTAAGAATTCACTTTTAGCATGGTTAGCAGCATCAGCGGTTTCTTTGGCTTTCTGAAGTTCAGCTAACAGTTTAGCCTGTTGAATTGCTACCCCTAACTGATTGGCAACTTGGGTTAATAAACTCACTTCTCGCGGTTCCCAATTCCGGGTATTCGTCTGTTGATAAGCTCCTAATAATCCCCAGAGAATTTCACCCACAAAAACCGGAACTAAGATATAAGCTCGAATCTGAAATTCTTCTAAAACTCTCAAATGAGACATTGATAAAGAGGCATTAAAAATATCATCAATAATTAAAGGTTCATGGTTTTGATATTGACCAATTTTGGGGTATTGTAAATGGGTATCTAACCAGATTTTTTTCTGTTCCGTTTGATCTAAAGGAATTCCCCCAGACAGTTTAGACTCAAAGATAAATTCTCCACGACGATCTGAGATAAAATGATAGACAACAACGCGATCGCATTGCAGAATTTGTCGGACTTCCTGTGTGGTTGAACTAAAAATAGTATCAATATCTAAGGTTTGGCGAATTCGATCAATTACCCGTGCTAAGGCTCGTTCCTGTTCGGCAACTTTTGCCTGTTCTTCTGAACGTTTTTGAGCTTGGGTTAAGAGTTCTGCTTGTTGCAATGCAACTCCTAACTGGACGGCAATTTTCTGAACAAATTCAATTTCTTTTTTTTGCCATTGACGAGGTGCTGAACATTGATGAATACATAATAAACCCCATAATTCATCACCTTTTAGTAAAGCCACAACTAAATTGGCTTGAATTTCAAATTGAGCTAAAATCTGTACATAACAATCTGTTAATCCTGCTTCATTAATATTAGGTAAAACCTGAACATGACCCAGGGGATAATTCTGAGCAAATCTTTCTCCAAAACAGTGATCTTCTATATGAGTTTCTAATACAGAACAAAAGGGAGATAAAACATTTTCTGAGACAAATTTTCCTTGATTCCAATAGGAATATGGTTTAAATTTAAACACTGCTGCTCGATCAGCATTTAAGAGTTGACGCACTTCGGAAGTTGCGGTTTCAAAAATGGTATTAATATCTAAAGTCCGGCGAATTTTATCAATCACTTGAGCCAAAGCTCTTTCTCTTTCTGCTTCTTCAATTAAACTTTCCGATTGACGATGGAGTTCTGCTTCTAATATGGTTTCTAAATCTCGTTTTTGCTGTTCCGTTTGGGCGAGTAATTCCGCTTGTTGAATCGCCACTCCTAATTGTCCACCAATTTGAATTAAAAAATTAATTTCCGATTTTTGCCAATTTCTAGGGGTTTGATTTTGATAAACGGCTAATAGACCCCATAATGTTTTCCCTTGATAAATCGCAATAATCGCATAGGCTTTGGCTTCATACCTTTCTAAAGCTTCAAGATAACAGGGGGAAAAATTGGCTTTATAAATATCATGGCAAACTCGAAAGATTTCCCCCCTTGAAAATTCACCCCCTTGGGTTTCCTGTAAATAGCTATCGGCGATAGAGATATCGGCTAAATATTTGATACTACATTCACTAATATTCTCTGCAAATTTAGGATCACTTTTTTGTTCTTCGATTAAAGATTTCCATTCTTCTGATTTAGATTCAACTAAAAATTCTCCACTCCAATCTGGATTAAATCTATAAATTACAACTCGATCTGCCTTTAAAAGTTGACAAACTTCTTGGGTTGTTGTGGTAAAAATTGTATTCAGTTGCAGGGATTGACGAATTTTATTAATAATTGCAGCAACGGCTTTTTCTCGTTCAACCGCTTGATTAACTGCTTGGGTTAAATATTCCGACTGCATTTGTAACTGTTTAACAAATTCAGCGTGTTGTAAGGCTATGCCTAAATGGGTGGCAATTTGGCGGACAAATTCCATTTCTGACTCTTTCCATTCCCTAGGGCCAGAACATTGATGAATACAGAGTAATCCCCATAATTCCTCCCCTTTAAGCAAGGGCGCAACTAGATTAGCTCTGATTTGAAATTGGGATAATACCTGCACATAACAACGGGGTAATTTTGAGCCATAAATATCATCAGATGCCCAAATTTTGCCATGAAGATAATAGTTAATATAATGTTCCCCAAAACAATGATCTTTAATTTTGGCAGATAACGCGGGACGAAAATCGGGCAAAACATCCTCAGAAACAAATTCTCCCCATTCATATTTAGAATCAGTGTCAAACTTATACATCCCTACACGATCAGCATTTAAAAGTTGACGAACTTCAATGGCTGTAGACTTAAAAATACTATCTAAATCTAAAGATTCTCTAATTTTACTAATCACGGCAAACAAGGCTTTTTGTTGTGCCAATTGATAGGGTTCTGTATTCTTGGTTTTCTCAAGTTGTATAACTTGTTTATGTAGATTTTTAATTTCTTCAATCAATTGTTCTTTGTTGGCTGTATTGATGGAAATTGGTAAATTTTCAGACATGGCTTTATTTAAGTAATGTAATAATACAATTTCGCCCTTGTTTTTTGGCTTGATAGAGAGCCCGATCAGCTAATTCAATTAAGCAGAATGGACTAGAATCATGCCGAGGAATTAGACAGGTTATGCCTAAACTTAAAGTAATATAAGAACTGGCTTGAGAACCAGCATGAACCAGTTGTAGATTTCCTACTTCTTGTTGGATTTTTTGAGCGATCAGATTGGCTTCTGATGGTTCAATTTCAGGTAAAACAATCCCAAATTCTTCCCCCCCATAACGAGNNTAACGAGCAACTAAACCCTGAGAACAGCTAATCGCTTGACTAATAGCTTGAGCGATCGCTCGTAAACAATCATCCCCCGCTTGGTGACCATAGGTATCATTATAGGACTTAAAATAATCTACGTCACACATAATCAAAGACAGGGAATTTTGCTCGGCACTGAGCCGATCCCATTCCTGCTGTAAATAGTGATCAAATTGCCGTCGATTAGCTGTTTGAGTCAATCCATCTAAATGGGCTAACCGATCTAGTTCTTGGTTAAGTTTTTGCAATTCCAGTTGAGATTTTTGGAGGGCGGCTTCAATCTCTTTTCGAGCTTGAATTTCCTGTTGTAACTGTTCATTTTGTTTGATTAGTTGTTGATGTTGAATTCTCATGGTTAGGTGATTTTTGACCCTAACTAATACTTCTTCCACCTGAAAAGGCTTAGTAATATAATCGACTCCCCCCACACTAAAGGCTTTAATTTTATCTAAAACATTATCTAAAGCACTAATAAAAATAATCGGAATTTCTGCCGTCATCGGATCGGATTTGAGGGATTCACAGACTTGATATCCGTCAATATCGGGTAACTTAATATCCAAAACAATCAAATCCGGTGGTGCTGCTTTAGCCGTTTTTAATGCCATGACTCCTTTTGTCACCCGCCTGACTTCATATTGATGTTCCATTAACATGGTAGATAATAGTCTTAAATTATCAGGTTTGTCATCAACTAATAGAATACTTCCCAAGGGAGATTCTGAATTGGCAAAATGAATCATTATTAATATTTGGGGAAAGGTTAAAATGAATTATGAACAAATTAGTATCTAAATTTTAATGATTTAAAAAATCAAAAAATCTGATCGTCAGCTATTCAGATGATTTTATCATAATTCTACACCGTTTATTAACAAATTGATGTTTCTGACCATATCAAGGATAAACCTGAATACAGACAAAACTAAATCGGTTCACCCTAGCAGTTTGTGATCAATTAAACTTATCATCCGTAAAATTACTTAATTCTGCTCCCTACTAAAATCTTCATCTCCTTGTCATATCTTTGCCACAGTAACGTCATATTCACCCTCTAAATTAAAGGATATCGGGGCAAAACACCGAACATTCCTACCCCTTTAATCCTTATAAATATGAGGTATTAATATGAAATCTGACTCTGATTCCTTAAATTCTCGCGTAGAATCCTCTCGTTTAGAATGGACGGAAACACCCCGTCCTACCCAACGTCCCAGAACACAATCTTTAACTTCCTTATCTTTAATCCTATTGGGGGTAGGAGCAGGAATCGCTGGGATGTCTATTCTGCCTCAATTTCAACGCCTTCAACCCATCACCCCGACGGCGACGGTAACACCGACCCTACCCCCAACCGCGCCATCCCCCGTCATCGCTAACCCTGGGACAATTGCCACTCCTGACCTCGTGGCGACCGTGGTACAGCATTTTGGGCCAGCAGTTGTCCGAATTAATGCTACAAAAACCATTGAAAATCAGACGCCGGAACAGTTTAATGATCCCTCGTTTGAACGTTTCTTTGGTTCTCAAATGCCCAATTCTCCCAAACAGGAAATTGTTCGGGGTTCCGGGTCAGGATTTATTGTTAATTCTAATGGTAGAATTATTACTAATGCTCACGTTGTTGATGGGGCAACCAAGGTGTCAGTTGTATTAAAAGATGGTCGTCAATTTGAAGGCAAAGTAATTGGCACTGACTCAGTAACAGATGTTGCTGTTATTCAAATTGAAGCTAATAATTTACCGACCCTGACTATAGGTAATTCTGAAGCTTTACAACCAGGGGAATTAGCGATCGCCATTGGCAACCCATTAGGATTAGATAATACCGTAACTGTTGGTATTATTAGTGCCACAGGTCGTTCGGGAAGTGAAGTTGGAATTCCTGATAAACGGGTCAGTTTTATTCAAACCGATGCTGCAATTAATCCGGGTAATTCCGGTGGGCCGTTACTGAATCAAAAGGGTGAGGTAATTGGGATGAATACCGCAATTATTCAAGGCGCTCAGGGCTTAGGATTTGCCATTCCCATTAATCAAGTTCAACACATTGCAGAGCAAATTTCTACTAATGGAAAAGTTGAACATCCCTATTTAGGAATTCAAATGGTAACGCTTTCTCCTGAAGTCAAAGAAAGTTTAAATCAAGATCCAAATAGTCCGATTAGTGTGAATGAAGATCAAGGAGTATTAATTGCGCGAGTTATGCCCAATTCTCCCGCCCATCAATCAGGATTACGCGCTGGAGATGTGATTATTCAAGTTGATAATCAACCCGTAACTAAAGCCGATCAAATCCAACAATTAGTTGAAAATGTAACCGTAGGAAGTCAGTTAAAAATGCAAATCAAACGTCAAGGTCAACCCCTAAATTTAGACGTAAAAACCGGAGCCATCCCCACCAAATAACCCGTAGGGTGCGTAAGCGGTAGCGCACGCACCATTCTTTTTCAACAATCAACATTTAACCAATCGGATCATGAACCGTAACTAATTTTGTCCCATCGGTAAACGTAGCTTCAACCTGTACTTCATTAATCATTTCAGGAATACCATCCATGACATCTTCCCGCCTTAAAATCGTTTTTCCATAACTCATCAACTCAGAAACAGTTCGTCCTTCCCTAGCCCCCTCCAAAATAGCAGCAGTAATATAAGCAACCGCTTCTGGATAGTTTAATTTTAGTCCTTTTTCTTTACGTCTTTCTGCTAATAAAGCAGCCGTAAAAATCAATAACTTATCTTTTTCTTGCGGGGATAATTGCATAGATTTTTATGAATAACTTTTCAGTGATTAAAGTTGCCAGACGCGAGGTTTGACGATTGATTTCCCCGTATAATTTTGACGGAACAACTGCCAAACATCCATAAACCATTCTATCACCTCTTGAGTAGAATTTCCACGATAGCGACAGAGTAATCCTGATATTAATTGCGTCACTCCAGCTTGACTAGAAGTTTCTCGCTGTTCCCATAATTGTCTGATACTTTTAATCATATCTTCAGAAACAGGTTGTCCCACCCAAATTAAGCTGGCAATTACAGGTTGTCCCCCCAAACTATGGGGACTATTAAGTATTTCTGCACTGGCGATAAACCCCTGTCGATCAATCCAAATCGGACAGCCATTTTGCCAGATTTCAGTACAGGATTTCCACTGTCCTTGATTGAATACTTCCCCCCTAGCTGTCCGTCCAAATCGGGTAATTTCCCATCCTAAATAACCAGCAGATTCAGCTAAATCAACTCTAATTTTTTGACTAAAAATAGCACCATTAAATATAATATTTTCTCTGGGGATAAACTCTAAATAGGCTTGTTCATGAACTTCAATATTAATATGATTTTGGGCAGTTTCTCCAGAACTTCGATAAATTTTACTAGCTGCGGGAGTAGTTAATAGGACGTGGGTTTCCGGTTGTAAATTAATAGTTTGAGATAGGCGATCGCCCCCTACCATTCCTCCGGCCGTATGTAATATAATACTATGGCAAATTTCCT
>DMPJ01000013.1 GCA_003456035.1 Planktothrix sp. UBA8402 | reverse complement strand
GAATAAACCTCTAAATCCATATTAGATTCTCCGACAAATAAGCAATATTCTCCTGGAAAAATAACCCGTTCAAAATAACCCCGAACTGTAGTTTCCATCCGCAGAATTTGCACCTGTTTAGTGGGGTTTTTATAACCGCACAAAATTTCGGTCTTCATCGAATCTACAGCCAATTTTACGGTTTGCATGATGTTTTATTAAAGTTAGGTTTTAAAGGACAGTTTTGAAAATTCTTAGCTTTTCAGCTAAGGGTTGAGGCACCGGGTTAGTAATCTATCTTTCTGACGTTGGATAGACTTCTCCTGACCGTTCTCTCTGCAACCCTGATCAGAATCGTTAATCTTGTGATCTGATCAAATCATCACAACTTAACAATTTATAAATTAAGTTATGTTAACTTAATTATACACATATTATCCCATTTGCCACAAGTAGATAAGTTGCCAAAATCATCAACAAGATTCCTTTACAAATTCCGAGTTTGATCAGAACTTGGAGAAGATTTTGTCAGATGATCCCGATGGGATGTGACAATTTCCTTACCATTACTATGACTATTCCCATTAGAATAAGATCCCTTGTCTGTATTCAGCACAACATTTTCTAAATTTTGGGGTTGAGAATCATGCCCCATCAAACGAGATTGGAGACTGGTGGCAATCACATAAAAAACCGGAATAATATAGAGACTTAAAAAGGTAGAAACAAACATTCCGCCCATCACCGCCATGCCAATTGCGACCCGACTTGCAGCCCCTGCCCCCGTAGCAAAAGCCAGAGGCATTACCCCTAAAATAGTAGATAATGCTGTCATCATAATCGGTCGAAATCGTAACCGACAGGCTTCAATTGCCGCCTGTTGAATTGATAATCCCTGTTCCCGTAATTGGTTAGCAAATTCCACAATTAAAATCGAGTTTTTTGTCGCTAATCCTATCAACATAATCAACCCAATTCGACTAAAAGCATTTAACTCTAATTGTGCTATCCATAACGCCCCAAACGCTCCTAATAAAGACAGAGGAACCGCTAATAGAATAATCACCGGGTCAATATAACTTTCAAATTGGGCGGCTAAGGTTAGAAAAATAAAAACTAAGGCGAGGGCGAAAATAAAATTAGTTGCTTGACCCGCTTCTTTAAATTCTAAAGATTCCCCGGAAAAAGAGGTTCGCATGGAGGGCGGTAGAATATCTTTGGCTAAATTTTCTAAGGCATTTAACGCGACTCCTAAACTTACTCCCTGTGCCGGACTTCCTTCTAAAGTTGCAGAACGAAAGCGATTAAAATGGTTAATTTGAGGGGGTGTTGTAGCGGTGGAAATTGTGACTAAATTACTCAAAGCAATCATTTCTCCCTGTTGGGAACGGACATATAATTGCTTTAAATCCTCTGGATTTGCTCGATATTTTTCCTCAGCACGAACCACAACTTCATAACGTTGATTTCCCTGATTAAAATTAGTAATTTCCTGACCACCAACTAAAATTTGTAATGTTCGGGCAATATCTTGTACAGAAACTCCTAAATTTCCGGCTTGGGAACGATCTACATTAATGGTTAATTCGGGTTTATTCAGTTTTAAATTAGTATCAATATTAACTAACTCTGGTAAATCTCTAGCGCGAATTACAAAGTCTTGAGAAACTTGCGCCAATTGTTCTAAATCATTACCTTGTAAGACAAATTGTATGGGTTGACCTTGACTGCCTCCGGGTAATCCCCCTGGATTTGTAGCGAAGACTAAAGCATCCGTAATTGTTGAAAATTTACCCAATAATTTCTTCACAATAGATTGTTGAGATTGTTCGGGTTCCGGGCGTTCAGACCAAGGTTTTAAACGAGCAAAAGAGAATCCTGTATTAGCTTGAGATGCCCCGCGACTAGAACCTGCGATCGCAAAATAACTGGTAATTTCCGGGACTTGACTGAAAATATTTTCAACCTGTTTAACCGCCCGGTTAGTATAGTTAATACTCACTCCTTCGGGAGCAGTAATCGGGGTAAAAATTCGACCTCGATCTTCACTGGGCAAAAAGCCCTGGGGTAACTGTAAAAATAACCAAACTGTTAATCCTAAACTGGCAATAAATCCTAAAATAACGACGGGTTTAATTGTCATTAATAGCCGTAATGTCCAACCATAAATAGCCGTAATTTTATTCAAAACCCATTCAAATAAATCCAGGGGGAAAGATAGAATTTTCATCAATCCTTGGGGCTGGGTTTCGTGACGCAATAAACGGGCGGAAAGAGGAGGGGCTAAAGTTAATGCCACAATACTAGAAAAAACCACAGAAGCAGCTAAAGTTAAAGCAAATTCATTAAATAATCGTCCACTGGTTCCCCCGGCAAAGGCGACAGGAACAAATACTGCTACTAAAACCACCGTTGTGGCAATCACCGCAAAAACAACTTCTCCAACGGCGGTGTATGTCGCTGGAAAGGCATCTAGCCGTTTTTCTTCCATATAACGGATGATATTTTCTAAGACCACAATTGTATCATCTACGACTAAACCCGTTGCTAAAGTTAAGGCAAATAGGGTTAAGGTATTAATCGAAAATCCCATAAAAAACATCACACTAAATGCCCCAATTAAAGAAATGGGAATCGTAATTGCTGGAATTAAAGTAGCTCTCCAATTTCTCAAGAATAAAAAGATAATTAAAACCACCAGTCCAATTGAAATTAATAGACTGATCCAAACTTCTTCAATCGCAAGTTCTACAAACTCGGAATAATCTACAGCAATTTCATAACTGATTCCTTCAGGAAAACTTTTTTTAAGTTCCGCTAATTTCGCTTTAATTCCACGAGCAACTTCAATTAAATTGGCATCAGAAAGTTTACTAATTCCTAATCCCACGGCAGGATTTCCATTAAAACGGGCAATGACTCGATCATCTTTTGCCCCAATTTCTGCCCGTCCAATATCTCTAATTTTAACTTGCGAGCCATTATCATTACGTTTAATAATTAAATCTTCATAATCTTGGGGAGTTTGCAGTCTTCCCAAAGTTCTTACCGGATATTCTGTTTCTTTTCCTTCAATTCGACCACTGGGAATTTCAATATTTTGTCGTCTTAGGGCTTGTTCAACATCTAAAGCGGTAATTTGACGGGCTGCCATTTTCATGGTATCTAACCATAATCGCATGGCATAACGGCGTTCTCCTGAAATAGAAACACTATTAACACCATCAACAGTTTCTAAAGAATTTTTAATATAAAGATCTGCGTAATTACTTAACTCTAAAGCTGATAAAGTTTGACTAAAAAATGCGATCCATAAAATTCGTTCATCATCTCCAGATCGTTTTTCTACAACTGGAATATCGACATCATCGGGTAATTTTCCCGCCCCTCTAGCCACCCGACTTCTAACTTCTTGGGCGGCTACTTCTAAATCTCGATTTAATTCAAATTGAACAGAAATAGAACTGCTACCTTCTCGACTACTAGAAGTTAAGGTTTTAATCCCAGCAATACCGTTAATTTGTGCTTCTAAAATCTCCGTAACTTCTGTTTCTACTACTTGGGGACTAGCCCCCGGATAACTGGTTGTCACCGTAACAATAGGCGGATCAATTTTAGGATATTCCTGCACCGGAAGCCGAGTAAAACCGACTATTCCTAAAATAATAATTAGCAACGAACAAACCGAAGCAA
>DMPJ01000547.1:359-8228 GCA_003456035.1 Planktothrix sp. UBA8402 | reverse complement strand
TTAGAGATTTCAGATTATTAGAGAGCCAGCGAGCGGGGACGCTCGCACTACATTTTTAAGGATTAAGGTTTCTTTGTGATTAAAATCCAATCTGGAGTTTGATCAATTTTTTTAACATTGTTTAATTGTAATTTTTTTAGGGTATTTTCTTTCAATAAGAAATAGGGTTGATCTAGGGTTTGCCATTTATCTTTGAGGGTAGCATCATCAACAGCATGAATATGGCGATCGCTATAAAAATTCAACGACGGACGCCCATACCGATGACCCATATAAATTTCTTCTCCCGGGGGTGTTCCTTCCCGAATCATAGCCGCCACAGGTTTAACTGCAAAATCTTCATTTAGTTCCCAAACCCAATAATTGGAAGTGAAAAATAACAATAAAGACATATATATTCCCCAAAATAAAACTAGCAAAAATTGTCGATCTTTTTGGCTAATTAAAACCGCTACAAAAGACATTGTTAAGGTCAAAGCTCCGAAGGTAAATTGTAAATCTCGTTGAGGAATAAAATTAGGAGTAACCCCAGAAAGCATCCCTCCAAAATAACAGTATCCAATTCCTGAAATGATCGCTAATAGAAGAAAAAATGGTAAGATTTGATCTGGCGTTGGTTTAACAAAATGTTCATACTTTCCTCGGCCAACTTTACCTAATTTCCAAAGTCCAATATCCCGATCGCCTTCCTTCCAAACTTCCGCCAAATATCGTCCTACTGCTAAGGCTAAAACTGGATAAATCGGTAAAATATACCAGGGTAATTTGGTTGTCATTAATGAAATAGAAACAAAATAAATCCCTGTCCAAACTATAATTAATTTAGCCCAACTTAAGTTGCGATTTTGCCAAGCTAATCTTAATCCCTGGGGCAAAAATAATAGCCAGGGCCAGCCATATTTTAAAAGTTCTAATAAATAATACCAAATCGGCCCGGAATGGTTCTCAACGGGTTGCCAAACTCGTTGTAAAGATTGATTGACTAAATTTCCTTGAATAAATCCTTGTCCATAATAAATCCATTGTGCTCCATACCAGAAACAAACAGGTACTAAACCAAATCCTAAACCCAACCACAGATAGGGACTTGTTAATAGGCGAGGGGTATCCCAAAATAGGAAGAAAAAAGCGATCGCTCCTAATAATAATCCTAAAAAAATTCCCTTAGTTAAACATAACAAACCAAAGGCTATTCCCGAACCTAAAGCAAATCTTAAATCCCGTCGGGAACGTAACATACACCAAACCAAAACTAACCATAAAAATAAAACAGTTCCATCTAACATGGCTAACCGTCCTTGACGAATAACGGGTAATAATGTTAAATAAACTAAAGCTGAAAAAATAGCTGAAGTGCGATGGCGAAATAGTTCTAAACCAATAACATATAAAATTGGAACCGAAATCGCTGTTAATAGTGCCGAAGGTAGTCGCGCCATCCATTCATTGACACCACCAATTTGATAGGCGAAAGCTATTAATAAATGCACTAAAGGAGGTTTATTCAAATAGGGAATTCCGTGTAAAGTCGGATGGAGCCAATTCTGTTGTCCCCGTCCAATTTCCCGCGCTATTTGAGCCACTAAGCCCTCATCCCAATCTCGCAAGGGGACTCCACCTAAATGCAGTCCATAGAGGGTCAGTGCAGCCACTAATAAACCCAAAAACCAGAATAAATCAACCCAACGATCAACGGGGCGCATTTGGCGCAAAGGACTATCTCCAGTAAAAATTTGACGTGACATATTTTAGGTGTTGATGGTTGCTTGTTTCCTAATTACCGCTAAAATTAAAAGTGTACCTTTTAGTATGGAAAAACGGTTAGTGATCGCAATGGATGTTTTAGAAATTAAACGAGAAATCGAACTGTTGTCTGAGCGCCTGGGTAAAACTCAGGACTATCTTTGACCTTCCTGCACTTCAAGCCAAAATTCAAGATTTAGAGCAAGTTGCAGCCCAACCTGACTTTTGGGATGAACAAAAAACAGCACAACAAACCCTTCAACAGTTAAATGATCTTAAATCAATTGTGCAGCAGCAGGAACACTGGCGACAAGCTATTGAAGATACAAAAGCTATCTTGGAATTATTGGAGTTAGAAACCGATGACTCCCTTTTAGAAGAAGCAACAGCTACTGTTTTGCGACTAAATCGAGAATTTGATCAATGGGAATTGCAACAACTTCTGTCCGGGATTTATGATCAACATGGTGCTATTTTAACCATTAATGCCGGGGCGGGTGGAACTGATGCTCAAGACTGGACAGAAATGCTGTTGCGGATGTATACTCGTTGGGGAGAAGCTCAGGGATATAAAGTACATTTAACCGAAATTTCTGAAGGGGATGAAGCGGGAATTAAATCGGTTTCTTTGGAAATTGATGGTCGTTATGCCTACGGTTATTTAAAAGGAGAAAAAGGCACTCATCGTTTAGTTAGAATTTCCCCGTTTAATGCCAACGATAAGCGACAAACCAGTTTTGCTGGGGTGGAAATTATGCCAATTTTGGATAATTCTATTGAGTTGGATATTCCTGATAAAGACCTAGAAATTACCACTACTCGGTCGGGGGGAAAAGGGGGACAAAACGTTAACAAAGTGGAAACAGCCGTGCGTATTGTTCACCTACCAACGGGACTTGCTGTGCGTTGTACTCAAGAACGTTCTCAGTTGCAAAATAAGGAAAAAGCCCTAGCTTTATTGAAGGCAAAATTATTAATTATTGCCCAAGAACAACGGGCAAAAGCGGTGGCAGAAATTCGCGGGGATTTAGTCGAGGCGGCTTGGGGAAATCAAATCAGAAACTATGTATTTCATCCCTATCAAATGGTTAAGGATTTACGCACGGGTGAAGAAACAACGGCAATTCAGGATGTGATGGATGGGGAATTAGATGTTTTCATTCAAGCCTATTTACGTCAGGAACATCAACTCATAGAACCGCAAATTGCTTAGATTTTAACCTTTATTTATTAACCCTAGATACTGTCTTGAACTGTCAAGGGGTAGGGATGAAATAATTGGGATCAAAAGGCTTTTGGGACTTTAAAATCCTGAAAGCCAAATCTACCAACTACCTGCATTTTCGCCTGACCACGACCAATAATTGCTCCCTCATAGACCGATTTCAGCTAATAATATAGAAAATAATCGTTCAANNGTGTGACGAACTAATGTTCCTTTGGTTTTTAACTGCTGCATAAGCTGATTTAAAGCCGTCTCAGAATTGTGTTCATCGGTGAGTCTAATATAAATAAAATTAGCATCACTGCGCCAAATTTTTAATTGTTTATTTTCAGTTAAAGCATTAATTAAACGAGTCCTTTCTGCTACAATTTCGGGGATAAATGTGAGCAGATTTTGACGGTTATCTAAGGCTAATAAAGCTGCGGTTTGTGTGAAACTAGGAAGGTTATAAGGAAGACGAACTTTTTCTAAAGCGGTGATTAATTCGGGATGGGCGATCGCATATCCAGCCCGCAAGGAAGCTAAACGAAATGCTTTAGAAAATGTGCGTAAAATCACCCAATTAGGATAATTTTTTAACTCCTCTATAACGCTGGTTTGACTAAACTCAAAATATGCTTCATCAATTACCACTAAAATCTGTTCTGGTAACTGACGCAACCAGTCTAATTCATCTTTTGTTAAAGCATTAGCTGTAGGGGAATTAGGATGAACTACAAATACAACTCGAATCGGAGGATTTTGTGTGGTTTCAATCGCAGTTTTAGCAGCGTTTAAATCCATCTCAAAGGTATTTTCGTCTCGTCCGATACTAACAACGGTCATCCCCAAAGTTTGAGCAATAATTCCATACATTGAAAAGGTAGGATTAGCAACTAAAATTGAGCCTTCTCCTCCTAAACAAGTAGCAATTAAGATAGATCGAATTAATTCATCTGACCCATTGCCAACGGAAATCTGCTCAGGATTGACAAAGGCTTCAGAATTAGAAATAATCTCGTTAATATAATTAGCGATCGCTATTTTTAACGGAAAATGACTCCCATCAGGATAACGATTAGTTTCAATTTCATGTTGATACGTCCACGCCAGCTTTTGTTTTAATTCTTCAGGTAAATCATAGGGACATTCATTAGTATCTAAACGGTCTAATATTTGAGTCTCGATCGGACTGCCAGAATTACCTCCCGGGTGAGGAGCATAGGCGTGAAGTTGGTTGAGGTCATTGCGAAGAAAAGACAGCATGGCGTTGAGGTAATTGTAATTTTTTATGAAGTTTAGACCAACTCTATTATCTCTTAATTTGCGCTAAAATGACATCTAAAAATATTGTTTTTTAGATGTCATTTTAGCTGAACTATTCGTTATCCTGATTCAAGAAAATAAATTTGCATTTTGTTCACATCCATTAATCAATCATTAATACTGTCAAAGCTAATTTATAAAGATGGAATTTCTTCCACACTTAATCCAGTTGCCTGAACAACTTGCTCTAAACTAAAACCCATTCGCAATAAATTTAAAGCAACTTCTTCNNCAATTTTCCTTCCAATTTTCCTTCTAATTTTCCTTGCAATTTTCCTTCCAATTTCCCTTCTTGTAGAATTTCTTGATAGATGACTGAATTTCGCATGAGATTACTCCTTAAAAGTCTTTTCACTGTATCTTTATTTAAAACCAATGNNAAACCCGCCAAAATTGCCGAAGCAGCAACGAGATTATTTTGAACCTGCTGATCTGTAATTCTATTAATTACTTCAGCAACTTGACCTAATATGTCTGTCGGATCATCGGTCTGACTAAGTACCGCAAAAGGTAACAATCCCGTTACATTTAAAAACCGTTCAGGCGGTTGTTCCCAAAGACGAATCACCTCAAACTGATGAAACGTATTCTCCAGACGAAAACTATTTTCTTGGACTAAAAGAGAATTAGTTCGACCCAGATAAATCACCACCTGACGCATGACTTTGTTGGGAAAACGACGATAGACCCTTACTCGATAATCTAACATCCTAAAGGGGATTTTAGCATCGGGTTCGGTTTGAAATTCTGTGTGCAAAACCAGATCATCCGATTGCAGTAAGATTAAAGAATCAGCCCGAATCGGTTCCAATGTTAACTCTTTCTGACTCAACTCAGTTAATGCAACGGGAGAACCCAACAACCAACTCGCCAAATCTTCAGAAAAATTTTCTGCCAGAAACTTGCAAATACTGTCAAACACCCCTGATTATTCCTCCCCAATCTTCTGATCTATTCATTATACAATAATCAATTATAATAAATTTATGGAAGTACAGCCCAGACAAATCCAGAATTATTTAATAAAACTTATTGGGAAGATTACAGGAGACGGTTTAATGCAACCTTTAACTAGAAATTATCAAGACTATTTAATTGAATCTCTCAAAGATCCATCTGAAGCCGCATTATATCTTTGGGCAATTTTACAAGAAAAAGATCCTGAACCTGAATTATTATTATCTGCCCTTCAAGATGTTGCCATGGCACTAGGACAAGAAAAAATGTCTCCAGAACAACTTCAAGAACATTTATCGGATTTGAAAACAGTTCTTGACCAACCAGGAAGCCAAGGGATTTATAGCTTATCAAGTTGGCTGCAATCTTTAGGACTAACTTTAAGCGTTATCGTTAATTCTGAACCGAATTATCGGGAAAATGGGTTTAAAACCTCGTCCTTTTAGGACAACTTTTTATTAAGATAAATAACAAAAGTATCGAATTACTGTGGTTTTTTGTTAATATATTAGTGGTTGTAAAAAACCCTCCCGAATCGAAGATATTCCGAAATAAATAGCAAGGTTGAAAGTCCTGTGGGGTTGAGATTAGAAACTGGGGAAGCGGATGTAAGGCAATGGTAAATCCAACCTTGAACGCATTGGCTAACAACAAATTTAACAACAAGTTTAACTTAGTGAACGAGGTTAAACTTAAAGTCGCCGGAGGGCATTCGGAGACTTAAAACGGACGTGGAGACAGTGTAAGACTACTTCAAAAGTAGCAACAGTCTATGAAGCGTCAACCCCATTCGGCGACCATCCTAAAAAGGTGGCGTGGTGAGGAATCCCCGTCCGTTTACGGCGGGGAGGATGTCAAACACTAGAATCTGTTGCTGAAATTGTAGAAGTTAAACTGTAGACTATTCAGAAATCGGGTTTCTTCAAGAAACCCGATTTCTCAACTCATTAGTTTTTTATTTCTCCTTTTAATAGCCAAAATCCACTAAAAGTCATCCCCGAATCATCCGGTTGCACTAATAGAAAATGTAATCCTTTTGCTAACTGTTTTCTGACTTCAAAGGTTTTAGCAGAATCCATGACTTCCGCATCTTCAAAGGTTGCCATCACCCAACGATCAACTAAACCCGATTCTAAGATCAATCCATTAGGAGAACCCGGAATATAATTGCAAGCAAAGGGTTTAACTTCCTCTAACCATCTTGCTAACAGCATAGATTTTTTACCCCCATTAATAATAATTCCAGGAATCGCTACTACCGACGCTAATCCTAAATTAAACGGTAAAAAATTATCAGGGATTTGTAGAATAGGAATCGGACGATCTGCAAAAAATTCTTGTAAATTTCCCGCAGAAATACTTGCAAATTGCCAACTATCACCCCATAATTTATCAGGTAAAGGTAAGGGAGGTAGTTGATCTAATTTCACAGGATTATAGGGTTCTCCTGTATAATATTCTGACTGAGAATATTGTGTTGAACGTTCAGTTAACCATTGTTTTAATGTTTCTGTATTTCGATCTGGTTCTACTACAATTCCTAATACTTTGCCAGCCGTTTCTAATAAACTTAAAGACTGGGGACGAAATACTTTAATTTTATCAGGTTTTTGAGTAACAATTACTTGTTGCAACTGTTCTATTAACCAAGTAGAATTTGCTTGCGACTGAGGACACATCGCTATAAACTCAACCTTGCGAGTCTGGTCACAGACTAACAACTCCCACAGGGGTTGTCCGCTTGCATCCTTGAGGGGACGACGATAAAAATCAGCTTGCCAAATTACCATAGACACAAAAAATCCTAATATTCTGGTTGAGAACTATTCTATATTTTCAATTCTAAGGTTAAGATTGATCAAATGATGATTAACAGATGTCAGATTCCATCGCGCTTGGTCGTGGGTATCGGATTTCTGGTTATGATTCTAGCTCCTACCTACTACCTCCTAATTATAGGGGGATGATGTTAATTAATTGGGTTATAAAACTATGAATCCTGCTCTGACACAATTTGGCGAACGGATGTCTCATTTAACGGGAGTTCGTGCTATTATGAAAGATATTATTGAAACTTTAAGATTAGGAAAAGGCAAAGATTTTATTAATTTAAGTGCAGGAAATCCGGTAATTTTGCCAGAAGTTGAACAATTGTGGCGAGATTGTACCGCACAATTGCTATCAAGTCCTGAATATGGGGAAGTTGTTTGTCGATATGG
Source organism: Planktothrix sp. UBA8402 (assembly GCA_003456035.1). Classification (GTDB taxonomy): domain Bacteria; phylum Cyanobacteriota; class Cyanobacteriia; order Cyanobacteriales; family Microcoleaceae; genus Planktothrix. The sequence goes on along the minus strand of DMPJ01000547.1, from coordinate 779 downwards.
TTCTAGTCAGGGATATAAACCTTTTATTGATGTTATTGTTGAGGATTTTAATTCTCGTTATGGATTAAATTTAACCGACCGAAATGTATTAATTACACCGGGGAGTCAATCAATTTATTTCTATGCTACCAATGCTTTTGGCGGATATACCACCGATGGTAAACTGAAAAAAATTGTTCTTCCTTTGAGTCCTGATTATACCGGATATGGGGGTGTGAGTTTAATTCCTGAAGCGGTTTTTTCCTATCAACCAAAGTTAGATATTGATGAAGTTAATCATCATTTTAAATATCGACCTGATTTTAGTCAATTAATTATTGATGAAACCACAGGATGTGTTATATTTTCTCGTCCTTGTAATCCCAGTGGCAACGTTTTAACCGAAGAAGAAGTTAAAAAAATTGCAGCGTTAGCGACTCC
>DMPJ01000547.1:0-351 GCA_003456035.1 Planktothrix sp. UBA8402 | reverse complement strand
ACCGAAATGAAACCCGTTTTTGGCGATAATATTATTCATTGTATTAGTTTATCAAAAGCGGGATTACCTGGGGAACGATTAGGGGTTGCTATTGGCAATGAAAGCACAATTCAAGTATTAGAAGCATTTCAAACCAATATGTGTATTCATTCCCCCCGTTATGGACAAGCAATTGCCGCCCGTGCCATCGGTTCTGGAGCGTTATCAGAAATTTCGACTGAGGTAATTCGTCCCTATTATCAACAGAAATTCACCGTTGTTGAAACAGCATTAAATCAAGTCATGCCTAAAAATTTACCTTGGTTTTTACATCGGGGAGAAGGAGCAATTTTTGCCTGGATGTGGTTTAAA
>DMPJ01000046.1:15042-22484 GCA_003456035.1 Planktothrix sp. UBA8402 | reverse complement strand
TTCGAGTACCTGCCATTGCAAATCCTCTGGCATAACTCTTAATTGATCAACGACTTCATCAATGATGGAAATGTTCATCTTGTGTTCCTCGTTTCTACCATTCTACACTGTTACCTTATTGTTCGTATAACCTTAGTTCTCTGACCAACAATATCCTTTTTCTCCTGTTCCATCACCAACCCATTCTAGCGGTCTATCAAATTCTTTTACATAAAAAATGATTCTGCCTCCGTCACCGTCATAGTGTTCCCAACTTTCAATAATTCCTTGTTTATAAGATGAACTGTTTTTCTGGTCGTGAAGTGCTAAATAGAGTGCGGTATCAGCTACCTGTTCGGATACTTTCCAATCCCCACTTTTGAATCGACCATCTCCTAATTCTTCAATATTAAGCCCATTTCTACAAACAAAATGAATACCTAAGACTTTTCGATCCATGATTGATATTATCCTTACTTCAAGTATTCATTATATTATATCATCTAAAATTAAAGGTTTTAGTCAATTTCTCCAACATCTCGTAATTCGTCAGCGATTTGGTCATCATCTAGGTTGATTACCGGAACTTGTAATCGTCCGATTTCGTACATAAATTGCAGTTTATTCATTTGACAAAATTCGGCGGCTTTTCCGAGAGATAGTCGCCGTAACTCAAATAGCTTTACTGCCAGCAAAAAGAGCAATTCAGCTTCTAAGCCTTCGGGAGATTTACCAGAAGTAACGAGCAAATCATCGGGATAGGGAAGGGACAGATTGGGCATGGTCGTATTGGGATTTAATAACTGTCAATAATCAGCTAAAATGGTCGATCTTGCTCCTTTATAATTCAAGTTAATTGCACCTCAAAACTATTAAAACTACTACGATTATCAAGCAGTTTGCAATATCCTAGGTTCAGGGATAAAGGAGGCGGAACCTCCATAAAAGCATTTTAAGGCTCTACCTTGAAACAAAATTTTAGGCAGCTTTTCCCGGGTAAATCGTGCGTTCTCCTTTAGGAATAGAAATCCAACCTAATTCTTGTAAACGATTGGTTAAATTAGAAATACTCACCCCCAACTCATCTTTAATGGTATAAAGGTGTTGCCAATTGGTTAAATCTCGACCGACTCGTTTGGCTTCTAAAATCGGGCGAGGCATTAATAAACAACTGGCAAAATATTGAGCTTGCCATTCAATTGATGCTAAACGGGCATCTTCAATTGTAGCTCGACAAACAAAGGGTTCATCTAATAGATTGTCCGAAGTTTCTGACCCTCCAGACTCTAATTGATCATGATCAATATGTAATACCCAATGACCGATTTCATGGGCAATAGTAGACTCAATAAAACCCTTGGGTTTTTCTTGAATTTCTTCGTTAATTTCGTTTAGTCTTTCTGTGGGCAAAATTCGAGCCGCGATCGCCCCCTGTTCATCGGGTTCAATGCAATCCCAAACCACTCCTAAATCGAGGAAATCTGCCACCAAAGAAGCCTCAAACGGCCACTCCGGGGCAAAATTGGGCGTGGTTTGCATCCGTCGCAAAATCTCATTTGCCCGACGCTCAATCGACTCTCGACGATAAAAGCGATAGGGTTTCAGGATACTCACTTATTCAACCTCCCGCGCAGCCTCAAAAATTTGCTGGGCAAAGTTCGGATTTTCTTGCATCCGGCGGAATAGGGCCGTCATGCTCTTATTATTTTCTTTGAGAAATTTCTCATAATGCTGAGGTATTCGCCCGGCTAAAAAGATTAATTCCTCCTCATCCAAACCTAAATTTCTTGCTAAACCCCGAATTACATCTTCTTTAGGAGAGTAGTCGGCGCGGTCATTTTCTAGCTTGGATAAATAGGTGAAATCCACTTCCAGCAACGCCGCTAACTGGCGCTGTGAGTAGAATTTCTCTTTACGCGCCTGACGAATTAGCTTTCCAAAGGTCTGTTCCACAGTACATTCCTCCTGATTCCGATAATACGCACCGTTTGAATAAAATTTCAACCCACTACAACCAGTCTACTGCCTACGGGTAGGAAGGGTGTAGAGATGGGGAAATTGGGATCAAAAAAATTTTCTCCCCGGTACTTGACGATTACATCAACATTGACTAAGATAGGGGGAGTTGAACAAAAGTTCAATATATTAATACCACAGACAGGGTTTTTCTGGTGGATTTTGACACCGATTAACTGTCTAAATTTGGTGTACTGACCCAATAAATCTGGGATTAAGGTTTTGGTAAATAACCCAAAATCTATAGAGGAGGAAAATGCCATGCTCAGAACTTGGACAGATACTCACTACAAATTAGAAGACAATGATTGGCTTTATATTGCCACCCATGAAGAACAAGGTTCAGTATCGTTAGTCTGTCCTGGTTATGCCAGGGATGGAGAAGGATTTAGTATTCATTTTACCACCGCCCATACCCATTTGTTAGAGCATTTGTTAGCGGCTTTACGCATTCTCAAAGCTCAACAAGAGGCATTGTACATTTATCCTGAACCAGAGAAAAAATCCCATTTAATTCAATAGAACATTTCTGAATTAAAACAAAACACCGGGCGAGGAAATTAAAATACCTATCGACTCGCTCTTGTTGGGAAAATTTGTGTTGAAATTTCATAAAATCAAGGAAAATAAAATGACTAAAACATTAGAAAGAGCGACTTTTACCGTCTTTGGTGCTAAACCCAAAGAAGCTTTATTAGTTCCCGAAATTCCGATTGCTGTTCGCAATAATTGTCAAGCGGGACAGTGGACAATTGGGGACACGGATTATGCTTCTAAATGTTCTATGACTATCTTAAAATTTAGCAAATTTTTTGGCAGTTTAGGACAAACAGAACACACTTTATGGGGGCAAATTTGGTTCGTAGCTGAATCAGGAGAACTGCCGAAAGGTGTGGTGATGGTGACTTATTTGAAATCCCGGGGATTGAGTGATTTCAACCGTTTAGTGGCTTCAGTTCAAGCGCGAGGTGTGGAACCTGCAACGGGAATTTTTGTTCCTGAATTTACTAAACATTCCGGGCAAAAACCCGATGATAATGGGGTGGTAAAACCGATTAATTATTATAGTTTAAAATGGTCTTGGCAGGAACGCACGGATTGGTCTATTGTGGAACAAGCGGCGGCTGTTTTATCTGATCCGAGTAATTTATCGCGGATGATTGATTTAGAAGGAACTCGAAAAATGGTCTGTTTAGATAATTTACCCCCCCATGAAATTGCCTGTTTAATGGCGGCTTATGCTAAGGGGGAAGAACATTCTGAATTGATCTTAAATTCGAGCCAAGATATTGCATTACCTCCGGCTTTAGATCAAGTTTCTGTGTAAATATTTTAGGGTGATTTCCCTTAATATTAGGTGAGGGCGGGTTAATATCAATTTGGGGGATTTTCCCGCCCTTAATAAACCTGTTTTGATCATTATCTGAGGATTTTAAGCATTTATTCCTAGTAATTCAATCGGTACAACGAAATTATCAGGCGTTGTTAGACCAGAATCAACAACTGCAAAGTTTATTGTTAAATTTGGTTAAAAATTGCTATTGTTGGGAAGTAAATCGTTGTTATAATTGTCAAAAGATTCTGCAAGCGATCGCTAAAAATCCGACAAATCCTGATTCAGACTGATCTGAAAAATATCAAGATATTGTCACTCAACTGCGAAAAAAAAATTAACCTTCTTTGGTAAATGGAGAAAATAGTTATGACTCATTCCCCTTTTGTCCCTAGTAGTAAAACTCAACTTTTAGCCGCTTTTCAACAAATTTTAGCCGAACAAAAACGAATTGAATCTAAAGTTGCCACCAAGGAACAGGAAGCGGAGAAAGAAAAAGGCAAACAAATTTTAGAAACGGCGGCGACTTATACCGTCGATAGTATTGTTAAAGGTTTAGCGGATTTACAACTAGATTTTGGTTCTATTATCACAGAGTTAACGGAAAAATTACGAACAGAATCAACAAAGTTAGAGGAATTAAAGCGAGGAATTGAAGTTGAAAATCAGCATTTTAAGGAAATTCATAAAATTCGGATTGTCGCTGATTCTTTGCATATTTTAACCCAAGAACATCAGGAAAAATTAAGTTTATTAGAACATAATGCTACCCTGAGTCAAGAAGTTTTAGGAAAAGATATCAGAATCAAACGCAAAATTTGGGAAAAAGAACAGGAGGAGTTTGATACAACTATTCAGGAGGAAACCGAACGTTTAAATCGTTGTCGGGAACAAGGGGAAGCAGATTATAATTATGAGTTAGAACGAACTCGAAGAATTGAAACCGATGAATATGAAGATGTCAGACGGAAGTTAGAACGGGAGTTATTAGAATTAAACCAACAAAAAGATAAAAATTGGACAGAAAGGGAACAAGTTCTGATGGCAAATCAAGCTGAGATGGAGAGATATCAACAGCAAGTTACTGGATATGAAGAAGAACTGAAACAAGCTTATGATCATGCTAAGGAAGAAGCTATTCAAGAAGCGACAAGGGAAGCGAAGGTTAAATCGGATTTATTTAATAAAGAATGGGAATCTACGAAACAGGGTTATGAGTTACAAGTTCTATCTTTGGAGCAAACAATTCAACGGCAAAATGAACAAATTACTCAAATTTCAACTCAGTTACAAGAAACATTAAAACAATCTCAAGACCTGGCAATGCGGGCTTTTTCTAGTTCGACGAGTTCTAATAGTGGGAATAAATAAACCCTAATAAACCGGGTTTTTGAGTCAAACTGGATTTTACCCGGAATTATTGTTTAAAAACCCGGTTTATTAGGTGCGTGCGCTTTGATGGCCGCACCCTACAAATGAAAACAAAAAAAGGAAATACCAACTATGACTAAAAAAGTTAGCGATCGCAATACTAAAGCGGAACTCTTGGAAGCTTATCAAGAGTTAACTCAAGAAAAAAATGAGTTGGAAACGCAAATTAAACAACTTAGTTCTAATCGGAAAGAAGTTCAACCTATTAGTGAGGAAAAGATTAAACCTATGACAACTACACCTGTTGTGCAAAAACCCAAAATGCAGCAAACGATTGATAATTTATTACTATTACAATCAGGGTTTGGAAGTGCGGTTAATGAATTATCAGAACAGTTAACTTCTGAAGCGATAAAACTGGGAGAATTGCGCCAAAATGTTACTAATGAATTGCAACAATTAGAGGAATTACATGATTTAGAAACCGTTGAAGATGATACTTTAGAGATTTTAATTCAACGCTATGAAGATGCTGCTCAAACCTTTGATCAGGAATTACGTCTACGACGAGAAACCTTAGAACAGGAAATCCAAGAACAGCAAAAAGCATGGCAAAAAGAACAGGAAGAAAATCAACGGACTGTTAAAGAACGCAATGAAACTTATAAAAAATCTCGATCACGGGATCAAGAAACTTATGATTATAGTTTGAAACTACAACGAGATCTTGATAGCGATACCTATTCACAAACCAAGAAAACTCTGTATAAACAGCTTGAAGATTTGCAGGAAGAACAGGACAAACAATGGACAGGACGGGAAAAAACCATTGCTGAACGGGAAAAAATTTATGCAGAAGTTAAAGCTAAAGTGGAAGAATTTCCTCAAAAATTGGAAGAAAATATTAAACGTGGAAAAGATTTAGGACGCAATATTGGTAATTATCAAGCGAAAATTAAAGCGGATTTATTAGCCAAAGAAGTTGAGGGTCAGAAACAATATTACGAGTTGCGAGTTAAGTCTTTAATGGATACAATCCAAAGTCAAGATACTCGTCTACAAACTTTATCAAAACAATTGGATTCTGGATTAAAACAGGTTCAAGATTTAGCGGTAAAAGCTATAGAAGGATCTTCTAATGTTAGTTCGTTCCAAGCGGTGAAAGAAATCGCCTTAGAACAGGCTAAAAACCCCAATAAGGGCAAATAAACCCGACAATGTTGATTTGATATGAAATCTAATTATAACTGCTACAGATGATCCCCCCTAACCNNACCCCCCTTAAAAAGGGGGGGATCATTAAGGGATGGAATATTACAACGGAGGAATTTTTTATTGGCATTTTTGGTCAATTTTTGATAATCTAGGATTAAAATATCTTTGTCAATATTAGTAAGGATACTGAGTTTTATGGAATCTCAACGGATGATTGGCTTTTTTTCTGAAATTGTGAATCGAAAACCCGAACTATTTTCGCCAGCAGTTTTAAAGGATTTAACTCGATTAGAAACGGTTTTGGACGGTTCGGAGACGGAATCGGAATCTGATCGAATTGAATCTGTATCCCAAGCGATTATTGAGTTTTGTGATGTTAACCCGAACATCAATTCTAAATTAGCAGAAATGACATCGGAACCTGAACTTAATCATACTCAAACCTGGGGAGAAAATCAAGTTGAAATATTAAGTAATTCCGTTAAAAAGGTTTTAGATTTACATTTTTTAAACCGCTCTAATGTTTCAATGTAGACTTTTACTTGTTGTTTTAGATTTCCCCTTCTTTAATTAATTCTTGCCCTTCTAAAATCAATAAAATAAACGCGAGATCGATTGATCCCGCGTTATAATTGTTTGAGTTAATTGCTAACAGCAGAACATTAGACGGTTGCTGCAACTTTTTCGCTAACTCCGACTAAACGTTCGTAAGTTGCCCGCATTTTTAAACCTACTAACACCTGGAATAATCCGCTACCATTATTGGAACCGGGATACTCTTGGTGTTCGCGGAGCAAATGGGTCATTTCCCCATAATATTTTGTTGACAGGTTGCTTAAATGTCCTTCGACGTAGATCATTTCATCGAGGTTATCGAATTGACCATCAACTTCGAGGATAGACACTTCATTTCCGTAGTAGTTATCAGGGCCATAATACATTTTTAGACCCGGATAAGAACAGGTGAGTTTGCGTCCGCAAGGTGTCCAGGAAATTGTAGATCCTTGATCAAATAAGTAGGCGGGTTCGAGTCCTTCGATGCCTTCTTTTTGTACTAGACGCACGCGCAGAATTTTGTGCTCTTTATCTTCAGTCAGCAGGTTGGTGGACAAAATTTGAACCACCACATCCGCATATTGCTTTTGGGGGTCAATATAGGCTTCAAAATCGGGACGACGTGCATTAATAGCCGCCAGAACATCTTCATAACGATGGCCCCGTTCTGCCATGTCGCGCTGAATTTTCCACGAAATTTTAACTTCGTCGCTGATATCAAGATAAACACTAAAATCAAGCAGCGATCGCACTCTTTCGTCATATAACGGATGTAATCCTTCAATCACGATAATATGATTAGGATTGATTCGTTCAGGAGGATCGAGTTCGCCAGTTTCGTGGTTATAAATGGGTTTATCAATAGATACACCATTTTTAAGAGCGTTAATTTGCTCATACATTAGATCAAAATTATTAGCTCTAGGATCTAGAGCCGTAATTCCGGTTTCTTTACGTTGCTTTCGATCTAAAC
>DMPJ01000046.1:0-14989 GCA_003456035.1 Planktothrix sp. UBA8402 | reverse complement strand
ATTAAAACCACGCGATCCGGCTTATTTCCCATCTTCTTCTAACCTAAAAGAAACTGTTGACAATTTAATCATTGAATTTACAGCATTAAAACTCTGGCCAACGCCAGCACTATTGAGTCCTCACCTGATCCGAAGGCGGAGTAAACCTCAACTGATGGTAGTGAATAGACTCGCCACTGACAGAAGGCCTTGCACTTAGGCAAGCTAAGTATTTAATACTAACTTTTGTTTCTGATTTTACCAGAAGGGGATCATCCCTACAAGCATTAATCTCAATATATAGCAGTCCTATTTGATTGNNATGGGCAATGGGGAATGGGCAATGGGGGAATCGGGAATGGGGAATGGGCAATGGGCTATTTTGCTATAGAGTCAATATCGCCTTCTTCCTCCCGGCGTTTGCGATCTTCAATAAACGATTTAACTAACATCACATCCTCTTTACTGCCAATAATTAAAGGGGTGCGTTGATGCAGTTTTCCAGGAATAACATCTAAAATTTCTTCATTTCCAGTAGAAGCTAATCCTCCCGCTTGTTCGATTAAAAATGCCATCGGTGCAGACTCATATAATAACCGTAATTTTCCCTCTGGTTTCTTAACAGTACCCGGATATAAAAATACACCGCCTTGATATAAAATTCGGTGAACATCTCCCACTAAAGCTCCACTGTAACGGGCGGTATATCCTTCATGGCGATGAACATAACGAGTATAATCTCGAATTGATTCATCCCACTGCCAAAAATTCCCTTCATTCACACTATAAATAGGGCCGTGGTCGGGAATTTTAATATTCTCTTTGGCTAAAATAAACTCTCCCAAACTAGGGTCGAGAATGAAGGCATGAACCCCGGTTCCAATAGAATAAACTAACATTGTACTAGGGCCATAAAGAATATATCCGGCGGCAATTTGTTTGCGTCCATTTTGCAATAAATCCGCCGCCTCCCCATTTTCATCGTTGCCTTCTTGTTGACGAATAGCAAATATTGATCCAACATTTAAGTTAGTATCTAAATTCGATGAACCATCGAGGGGATCATAGAGCAAAGTATAGCGTCCAATTGGGCAGTTTTCGGGGATATAAAACGGTTTTTCCATTTCTTCCGATGCCAAACGACAGACTAAACCGCTTTGTTTGAACACAGAAATAAACACAGAATTAGAATAAACATCCATCTGTTGTACGGACTCTCCCTGCACGTTTACGGCCCCGGTAAACCCTAAAGCATCATCCACTAAACCCGACTGAGATAACCTGCGAGCGATGAGTTTTCCCGCCAATCCGATGCGATTCATTAAAGCGCTAATATCCTGAGCATCGTGGGAAAAACTATGCAGTTGTTGGAGAACATGACGGGATAAAGTTGTGCAGTCTCGATCTAAGTAATATCCTTGATCAATAGCATCTGAAAAATTAGACTCAACGGATTGATCTACCATAATTAATTGCCTCCATATTAAGGTGATTTAAACTTAGTTGATCGCTGAGGCCATTTTGTTTGTTGAATTCCTAGCCACAGCTTGACGAAATGAGGCGATCGAGACTAGAGTATTTGAGGCAGAATCCCAGAGTATAAACTTGAAACAATCAGGAATATCTGCTATTCTTAGGGTTTTTACACCCGTCAGCAAATGTAGATTCTGATCATGGCAAACTTCGAGGTTATAATTAGGGATTTTTTCACAAAGATGATGGATATTATGATAACCAATATCTGCGGAAAACCATTTTAAAATTGTTGGTAATTCTAGGTAACTGCTGCCCTCAATTGCTCCTCGTAAATAATCCCAACCTTCGGTTTTGTGCGCGTAGGAACCCTCAAAGTTATGTTGGACAAAAAACACACAAATAAACAGCGCAGCCGCACAAGTTAAGGTAATTGAGTAAACACTCCAGAAGAAACCTAACCCTAGATAATAACTGAGAAAAATCCAGCCACTAACTACACAAATATTGTTAAAAAGCAGATCCCAAAACTCACCCGTTGTATACCAATTTTTGGATTTATAAGATGAGAAACACTCGCTTAAACTAATGTCTGGATATTGCTTTAAGTAGGTTAATAAATGACCAAAAAAACCATAAGTTCCCAAGATTAGAGCCAGTCTTGGCTTAATAGCAAGGTAGAAAAAACCTCCAGGAAAAATCATCAATGGATGTCTAAGAAATTCATACCACCATTGAGCCGATGGACTGAGTTTAGCAAATTCCTCCGTCGAAATCAAAGCCGATGGGCCGCGATATCGCTCCCAATCACCATTAGTTTTGTGGTGATAGGCGTGTCCTCTTGACCAGGGATATTGCGGTATGGCGTTAATTACTCCCAAGATAAAACCAACAACTCGATTAGCCTTTTTTGAACTAAATAATGAATAGTGCCCGCAATCGTGCATTAAGGAAAAACAACGCAATGAAAACAGCGTCATTAAAACCATAATTGGCGGTAGTAACCATAGGGAAATAGCAGCAGCTTTAACTGCTAAAATCCATAAAAGCAGATAGGGAACAACCGTATTTAAAATTTGATAAGTCCCCCACAAATTATTACTTTTCATGTAGGGAGAAAGGACAAAATCCGACTGTTTAACTGTGGTTTCTATCATTATAATTCAAGTTAATCTTCAACCAATAAAACTGATTTTTTTCAACGGATTTTAATACCGAGGAATTTGGGAATCAACCAAAATCGAGTAAGCATCAATACCCCCAATAATATTTTTAACCTTGGTGAAACCTTGCTTAATCAGCCATTGACACATTTGGGCAGATCTGACTCCATGATGACACAGAACAATGGTTTCTTGATTAGGATCAAGTTGAACTAAAATTTGTTCAGACCATTGACTATATTGACTTAAAGGATAGTTAATAAAACCCTCAATTTCTGCCAGATCAATTTCTTGAGGTTCCCGGACGTCAATTAATTGAAATTCGTTTCTAGGAACAGTTTGGAGTAACTGCTCTAATTCTTTAACGCTAATTTCCGAAATCGGTTGTGTAAAAAATTGTTCTGACATAAGTAGACTTAATTTTCCTGGTCGTAGTAAACCCTTCAGGGTTCTATTATATCTTTATTAATCACCTAAATCACAAATGAACCTGCCTCTACAACTGATTACTCTTATACTGATAACTGATTAAAGGGAAATAATACTAGAAATTCCCCGAATATGCAACTCCACCCTCGGCTTTTCATCCCGATAGAAAACCGTTCCTCGATAATCCCCTGTCATACTATTAAAAGATAGTTGATGACCGTCTGCTACTTCTAAAACTAACTCCCCAATTTTGACCTTTCCCTGTTTACCATCTACATCAATTTGTAGGGCTTTAGAACTATAAATATCGGTCAAGAGTACCCATAAACTATTATTCCGTTTCGCCCGTTTGATTTGGATATGGCCAATTTGAAAACTAAACCCATCGGCTTCTGGCCCCAAAAGGCGGATTTTTGTGCCGGGGGGTAAGCCTTGAACTGTATCATCAGTTGGGTCTGTAACAGCCTGAGAGATGCCAGTGGGGTGAAGTCGGAGTAATTCGGGATTTTCAATTAAATCTAAGCGAGGAGGGTCATAATTTAGGGTGGCGGGGTTGATTTTCCAATCATTAGCTTTGCGAGTAATATCTTGCTGAATTTCTTGCGCCCGAATGGGTTCAGCGACTAAAGCATATTCTTTTTGTTTGAGTTTGGTAGCTAACCATCTTTCTTGAGCAAAGCGTCGTAAAGGCGGTTCATTACTATTAATAAATCGTTCATAAAATTTCAGGGTAGGAACTAATTCGCCAATTTTTTCTAAGGCAACTCCTACCTCAACCATAGCTAATTTTTGCTGCCAATTAGAGACAGATAGAGCTTTTTCAATTAAGGCTAAATAGCGACCGCGAAAATCCCTAGCTTGTTCGGGGGTTAAATTAGAGCGGGAAATTTGCCGAACCAGTTGAAATCTAAACAGAATTGCTTCTAGTTTACCACATTTTTCAATAGCTGCGATCGCATCTATCCAATGTCTAATTCTAATTAAATAATCAATCCAATCTCGCAGACGATTTTGTTTTTCTAATGCCCGTCCTAAGCAATCTAAATGTTTAATCCATTGTTGATTTCCCGACTTTCCTGATTTTTCCCATTCCACAATAATTCTTTCAAAATCCAAGGCTTTTTCTAAATAGGGCAATCCTTCAGGAAATCCCGATAATTCAGCTTGAGCTAGATGATATTCTCGTTTTTGATTTCCGCCACTTTCCTGCCAACAACGCACCGCCCGCCGTAAATTTTTAGCCCGATAATAACAATCTCCAGCTAATTCCAAAACCCCATTATATTTAGCTTCATCTAATCCCTCTAAAACCTCTCCAAACTGTTGCCATTCTTCGGGGTCTAAGATTTTTTCCCGCATCAATATTCTAATTTGACGAGTATAATCCTGTACCGCCGATTTCCAAGCCTTAACTAAGCGGTTTTCCCTGATCATTTGACTACTCAAACCTTCCTCTAAAAATTGAGTAAATTGTCGAATATCAGGCAAGGTTTTTGCCGTTTGTGCCATGAATTCAACCAAGGGTTTTTCGAGAGTTTTTTTCTGAGGAAATTGACTATACCATTCAGCTAAAGCTTGCCAACACATCCCATCCCNNTTTTTAGGAATAAACGCCCCGCTTCTCGAAAACGTTTATCGAATTTTAAAGCAAATGCTTCACATAAATCAGCTTTTTCTAAATAACCTAATTCTCGATAAAATTGTTTCGCCCGTCGCAGGTCAGCAACATCTTTTTGATTCTTACCATTTTCTTCAAATTTTTGAGCTTGGGAAGCACGATTATCCCGTTGTAATCCATCTAAATTATCCCCCCAACGCACTCCCCCAATATAGGTTTCCCAATTCTCCCGTTTCTCAACTTGATTTAACCAATATTCATGGGAGTTAATTCGGGAGGTTTCTTCTAATATTTCAGCCGTCGCATATTGCCATAAACAGCGATCGCCAATTGCCGTATCAATAACTACTAAATCCGACATTCCTCGACTCGCAGCCACATAAAGTTTATTAAAAAAGTATTCCAATTCTAAGGGATGATTTCCCGTCCCTTGAACATAATTAATTAAAGGTTTTTGATTAAATTCCTTAGCAAATTGATCGCCAAATTTATATAAAATTACTAAGGGAAATTCTAATCCCTTGGCTTGAATAGCACTTAAAATATTCTTAGGGGGATTATCTTCTGTCCCATCGGGAAATAAAGGAGATAAAAATTCATCTCGTCTAATATAATCTAACTCTCCTCCAGCTTCACAGGGAACAATAAAAATCGGTGATTTCTGAATATGTTGTTTTAAAGCTGCTGCGGAAAAATTATTCTGTCCAAAAATAAATTTCTGAGGAATTGGAGACTCGATATAAGATTGCCAAGAATCCTGCGGTTTTAACTCTTGAATTTTAAATAAAATATGTCGCCATAGATGAATTAAATTCGTGACTTTCACAATAGAAGGACTCGATCTATAATTAGATTCTAGTTCATAAAATGTCATAGATAAATTTAGTTTTCGCGTCGGGTCAAGGGCGGCAATAACTTGATCAAAAAATGTCGCCTTAACACTTTCCCAGCGAAATCCTGTCGGGTTTAAAGTCTGAAATGGATCACCTGCAAAGGCAAAGGGTAAACACCAAACCGGGGGGTATAAATCGCAATGGGAAAATATTGATAACTGCATAATTAATCGCAGTTCTAAACTGGTAAAATCCTGGGCTTCATCACAGAAAATAGCCGTATAAACGGGTAAATTATTTCCACTGACTTGTAAGACTTTTCTAATCAAATCTTGATCATCCCAATAGCCCTCTCTGGTAGTNNGCAAGGCCAAACTTGCTTATAAATTGCTTGAAAAATATCATCGGATAAACTGCGTTCTCGTCGGGGAATTTCTTCATAATCATCAGGTGTCATATACCCTTCATTTTGTCCAGTTAGGGTATAACCTTTAATAAAAGTTCTAATAATATGCCAACAAAGTTCGGGGGAATAACGGCTATAACGGCGACTACAGCGTTGTCTGAAATCATGAAAACTAACATATTTATCGGGATCAAATTTATCACTTTCTTCAGGAGGTAATAAACTCAATAGAAATTGTTGAAAGGATTTAAAACAAATATCAATAGAAGGTTTATTGTCTTGTCCACTGGTTTCTAATAAAAACTTATGGTGACTTTTGAGTAGTTTTTTTACCCCTTCTTTGGCTTTTCCTAATAATTGTTCATTATAAGTTATAAATAAAGGATGGGGAACTTGGTTTAATCTTTGACGATATTGTAAATAATATTTCTGATACCGATAACAATAATCGGCAAATAAATAAAATAACATAGTTGATTTTCCACTCCCCGCCCGTCCATTAATAAAAACTGGCAGGGAACTATGACTAATTTCTGGTGTAGACAAATCATGGAGAATTTTTTCTTCCTCCATTGATAAAGCCCAATTAATTCCAAATTCCTGTTCAATTTCTAACCATATTTCCGAATCTCCTAATAAATAATCGGGATAGGATCTTCTCGTATAACGAGCTAAATCCTCTAGGGTTAATTCCTGTGCTAAAATATTAGTCTGGTTAGGGTTATTTGAAGATTCAGCCGCATCTATTTCTATAGGTGTTAAATTAAACAGACGAGTGATTTCACCCACTTCCAGAATATCCTCGGAGTTGGGATAATGATCAAAGGTAGAAAGCAGGAATAAAACGCTACGGTTAGGAGTATCGGAGGTAAGAATCCAACTATAAATAATATAGCGATTTTGCTCCGGTTGCCCGGCAATTTCAATTCCCAAAAAGTCGGTTTTTATCGTGTCAATTCCTGATTTTCTTTCCACCAAACTATCCACAATGTCATAATAAGTTCGCCATTGTAGTTGAGTGTCTGGTTGTTTAAATTGTGTTACCCAAATTTCACTTTCACAAATTACCGCATCGGTTGTATTCTTAATCCAATCTGGCCCTTTTAACCAAATTTGACGTAAATCTTCGGGTAAAGTCGGGCGACGGGGAAAGGATTTTTGTTCCTCCCGTTGAGCATTAATACTATTTTCTAATTCTTGTTGATCGATTAACGAATCTAAATGACTGATACCATAGTCATCGGGATTTCTTAAAAATGCCTCATATTCTTTTCCTCCCCTGGGAAAAACCGCCAATAAACATAAAATCGGGTCATTATTCACCCAGAGAATTTTTCCCATCAAACGCAAGTTCCGCACGGGTCGCTTTAAGTAGGGATAATTCCACTCAAACAGCGCCTGTACCGCCACTGTCCCCTGAGTCTTGATGGTGACGAGTAATTCCGCCACTTGACTCTGGATACCTTGCTGTTTCGCTTGTGCGTCGAATGTCGGAGTTGTATAGATTAACATGACTTCGATTTTGACACAATTTAATGGGTGTCACATAAAGTCATTGTGCGTTATTTAAGGGGGAAATATCAAATCGAGTTGAGAATCAATCCTCAAACGTCAATGATTATCCCCTGAATCCTAAGTATTTTAGGACATTTGGGCAGATAAAACCCACTGAAACTGCCAGAATCAGCAGCCGCCAATGTATTATTTTTGAAGTATGAGTGTTTACTTTTGGCTTCTGATTCTGGGATGACATTTTTTTACGCCCAATTAATCAACAAAATTTGGAGTTTTTTCCTGAATCAAACGTACTGATGGTAAGGTTTCATCTACGATAATCTTGCGATTAGGGTTTTATCGCTTTGAGGATGATTTCTACAACCCGATAAACGTGAGATCCTGGTGTGGGTGGCCAATTTTGTTGGGGATTAGGGTGTAAGGTTTTAGCCCGTTTAACCGCTTCTACAATGTGATTTTTATAAACATCGAGATTCAGATTAGTTTTGTTATAACTACCTAAATAAGTTCTTAACTTTTTTTCATAATCTTTGCATTTTGTATCCGTAGAATCGGTATGATTAAAATGCAAATATAGCCAAACCTCGAAACAAGGATTACTAATTGCTAATTGATACTGTTTCTGTCTAGCTTGACGACAAATTTCACTGATATTTTTCTCACCCCATCGATCTATATCAAACATTAACCATAAAGAATCGTCAATTACGAATATCTCCAAAAAATGGAATCGCTCCAAATCGACCATTAAAATAACCTTTTTCAATTTTAACATCGGGGTTAATTTTAAATTCTGCTAAAGAATAAAGATGAGATGCCCCTTGTTGATTTTTTTCAACAAACCAAATTTCATCTTTTCTTAAAAGCTCTAAATCCAGTAAATTAGTATCATGAGTTGTAAAAATAAGTTGACTCTGACTATTAGAAATTCGGCATTGTAGAGCCATTTCCACAAATCTACGGGAGAGAAGGGGATGGAGTCGGCGGTCTAATTCGTCCAAAAAAATGACTTTTTCGGGATTTTGTTGTAGGATAAATAATGCTGGGATTAAGTTCATTAAACGCTGTGTTCCTTCTGATTCTTCTTCTATAGAGAAATCAACCAGAACACCTTGATCATTCCGATGTTGGGTTATGATTTGAATTAAACTTAACTGACCTTCTGATCCTTTCTTGAGAAGATATCGTTCTCCAATATTATTTTCAATAATTGTAGCAAAATTTTCATGCTCTTCAATAATTTGGAAGATTTCTTTTTTTTCNNCCTTTTCCGGTATAGATTGAAGAATATGATTCAAATCTAAATCAATTTCTTGGGTTCCTATTGAATCAATTCCTGTATCTGCAAATTTGAGAAAATCTCTAAGAAAATTCGTAAATTCTTGACTACTTAAAATTCCCAACTCTAAACCTCTGTAGCTAGATTCTGCACGAATAATCGTTAATACTTTTCTAAACCAATCAATAACAGGTTTTATAGCCTGAACATTCCGGTCTAAAGCTTCCGTCAAAAATAATTGATTAGGACGAGTTCCCTGGGCAATAAAATCCAGAAATTGCTTATATTTTGGATTCTTTCCTTTAAGAGTCACGCCATATTTTACTTCAGTTATTTTATTCTCGTTAGTGATTCGCTGAAAATAGAGAACTTCTCGTTTTTTTCTCGGAGGAGTCACATAAAGCCATTCTTCAAAAATCTGAGTTCGATTTAACTTAAATCCATAGGAATAAAGTTTTCCTTGATAGGTAAAAATAAATTGAAATTTGCTAGGTTTTTGATTGGATTCACTTAACTTAAATGGAGACACAGGGATGGCTTGTATACCCCTTGTCCCATCTATAATTAAATCTTTGGCAAAATCAATCGCCTTGATTAGATTAGACTTACCGGAGGCATTAGCACCATAGATCGCGGAAATAGGTAACAGTGACCGTCCTTTACCTGCTTGATTAATAGCAAGATGATTAAAATGATCGGGGTCACTGTTAACACCTACCATACTGAAAGTTGTTTCTTCCTTGAAAGATAGGACATTCTCTAGGGTGACTTGAACTAACATAGTTAAGATCCTGATGCTTCTGGTTCAGAAACCATAAATGGAGATGAAAAATTTGGCGTTTCCATCCTAATTATCTCATAAAATGTAGTTTTTTTCAACAGAATTTATTGTCCTATAATTCTTCTAACTTCCGCCACTGCCCAAAACATATAAACTCAACAAAGTGCCACTATTCCATAATCCGTGCATGAACATGGGGGCTAATAAATTGCGCGATCGCGTATAGACAAACCCTAGAACAATTCCTAACGTCATTAAGGGCAAAATTTCCGAAACATTAAAATGCGCCACTGCAAATAGAAATCCACTTAAAAGAATCGCACTTCCCAGGGGAAGATAACGGGTCAAAGAAGGCAATAAAAATCCTCGAAACATAGTTTCTTCAAAGATCGGTGCCGCGATGGATGCGGTGATAAAAAATATCCCTAAAGCCACACTATCTCGACTTTCTAAAGCAATCGGTAATAAAGGATTACTGCCTCCTTGTCCATCCCAAAGTTTCTGATTAATTAAAGACACTAAAATCACTAAAGGTAAGGCGACTAAATATCCACCCAAACCCCAAACAAACCAATTATCTTTGATTTTAAAGGTAAACCATCCTTGGGGTAAGGGGAAATAGGGTTTAATCGAGAAATATAAAACCGAAAATCCGCCTACCATTAATAACAGATAGGTGATTAAAATATAAACGGCTTGATTCCTCACATCAAAACTACTAGGTTGAAGATGTAATCCTTGAAAAACGGCTCTTAAAGTTAGGGGAATAAACAGTTGACCCAATAGGGAAAAACCCACCACAAAAACTTGTAAAATAATTTCGCCATTCCAAGGAATTAACCAAGCAACATCCATATTTGTTGCCAATATTGAATCCTTACCTTTGAAGATCAATTGAATTCCTAAAACGATTACTAATACCAGTCCTGTAACTAATCCCAGACCTGGAATAGCACCAACAATCATTAACTTAAAAATTGCTGTTTCAGCTTGTTTTTGTTCTTGCGTTTCTAAAGTAACTAAGGCTTCTGGAGGCTGTTGTAAAGTATAGAGTTTAACTAAGGCTTGGTAACGAAACCAACCCTCTAAATAGTTTTGTAAAATCGGTTCGGCATCGGGGAATAATCGGGCGGGAGTTTGCCATAGTCCGATTAAAACCTGTGCTGTTTTTGCGGTTTTCATTAAACTAACTTTATCCCCAGATGCGGGAACTTCAACTAAACCCTTCCAGGTTTCTATGGCTTGATCTGGATAGCCTAACTGAGTTTTTAAAATCCCAATTCTGAGTTGTAAATACCGATTCAGTTGTTCTAATTCCTGTAAAGAACCTTCTGCTATTTGCCCATCAATTTCTTGAAATTTATCTAAATTTTTTGCGGCAGATTCTTGTACCTGTTGATATTGTTTAAGAGCCTCCTCCACCGGAGTTTTACCAATTAAATTATCGCGTAATATGATTAAATTATCGGCTTCTGTTCCCTTGCCTTGCCATTGGGAAGCATGAAGTAGTAAATTCGTTTGATATAATTCCAAACGACTTTGAATTTGGGGTTGAGTCCAACTACCAAGTAAAGATAAACCCAAAAAGCTAATCGCTAATAAGGTTAAAACTGCTAAAATCCAGCGTTTGGGTGTCATGAGTTCAAAACGTGAGAATAAAATATTGCCGAGTTTGAGCTAGAAACTCAACATTTTAACCGATACTGTTCCAAACAAGGTACAATGACATCTGGCTTAAATTCGGTTCCATCAAAAGTCCAAAATTCCCACTCCTCAATTAAAAAATGACGACCCGTGTAATTCTTGTCCGTCATGGTCAAAGTACCTATAATGCCCAACGTCGAATTCAAGGTCGCTTGGATGCTTCTGTTTTAACAGAGAAAGGTTCTGTGGCCGCGCAAAAAGTCGGTGATGCCTTGAATGGTTTAAAGTTCGACGCTCTCTATTGCAGTCCCCTGCAACGGGCGAAACAAACAGCCGAAATCATCCTAACGCACCTGTCCGACCCGCCTGAAATTCAGCCCAGCGAATTGTTAATGGAAATTGATCTTCCCCTGTGGGCGGGGATGGAGCGTGAAGCGGTTCTGGAACAGTTTCCCCAGGAATATCAGGTTTGGCAAAAATCTCCCCATGAGTTCTCCATGCAGGTTCCTACATCTGAAGGGGAAAAGCAATATTTTCCGGTATTAGCATTATTTGAACAGGCTAAAAAATTTTGGCGGGAAATTTTAACCCGTCATGAAAATCAAACGATTTTATTAGTTGGTCATAATGGAATTAATCGTTGTTTAATTGCGACTGCTTTGGGAATTCAACCACAATTTTACCAAGCCTTGCAACAGTCTAATTGTGGGATTAGTATTTTGAATTTTACTAATATTATCCCCGGAGAATTACCGAAACCTGCGGATGTACAGTTGGAGTCAATGAACCTAACTACTCACGTTGGTAATAAATTGCCTTCTGTGCGTCCTGGTCATCAAGGGCCGCGATTATTATTAGTTAGACATGGGGAAACGGAATGGAACCATAAGGGGCAATTCCAGGGACAAATTGATGTTCCGTTGAATGATAATGGTCGAGAACAAGCTGGCAAGGCGGCGGAATTTCTGCAAGAGATTAAAATTGATTTTGCGGTAACCAGTCCCATGGCGCGTCCCAAGGAAACAGCAGAGATTATTTTGCAAGAACATCCGGGGATAGAGTTACAATTAGAACCGGAATTTTGCGAAATTAGTCATGGTTTATGGGAAGGCAAATTTGAGGCAGAAATCGAACAATTTTACCCTGGATTATTACAGGAATGGAAGACAGCACCGCAAACGGTTCAAATGCCGGAAGGTGAGAATTTACAACAGGTTTGGCAACGTTCTTTAATGGCTTGGAAGAAGATTGTTGAAACCTATAATCACCAAAATGTAACTATATTAGTTGTTGCCCATGATGCCATTAATAAGGCCCTTTTGTGTCAATTATTTAATCTATCGCCGGATCATTTTTGGAACTTTAAACAGGGTAATGGTGCGGTGACAGTGATTGATTATCCCCACGGAATTGAGGGTTTACCTGTGTTACAAGCTGATAATATTACTAGCCATTTATCGGGTAGTATTCTCGATAAAACTGCGGCTGGAGCGTTATAGATAGTGAACAGTTACCCCCATTGGGGGGAAGTTTAAATGGGTAACAGTTAACTGTTGAAAAATTAATGGTGCGTGCGCTTCGCTTACGCACCCTACCTCTATCTGTTGAAAAATTAATGAATGGTGCGTGCGCTTCGCTTACGCACCCTACAATTGACACCTGAATATGAATTGTCAACTTTTAAAGCAAGTTCGTGTAATTGATCCGGTTTCTAAACGAGATCAAATTGCTGATATTTTAGTGATTGATGGTTATATTAAAACCATTGAATCTGAAATTAATGATTACCCTGAAAACACCCAAATTATTAATAGTGAAGGGTTGATTTTAGGGCCGGGATTAGTTGATTTATATAGTCATAGTGGAGAACCAGGATTTGAAGAAAGGGAAAACTAGAATTCTTTATTAAATGCTGCCGCCGCCGGAGGATTTACTCGGTTAGCAGTTTTACCTAATACTATTCCGGCTATTGATAGCCCGGCAACGGTCACGTTATTACAACAACGTTCTCAAAAAACTGCTATTATTAATTCCAATTTCCAGCTTCCTAAATTATATCTTTGGGGTGCATTAACCCAGGATGTTAGTAGTCAACAAATGACTGAATTTAATGAATTAGCTGATGCTGGTGTTGTTGGTTTTGCTGATGGTCAACCTCTGGAAAATTTGGCGTTATTAAGAAGAATATTAGAATATTTAAAACCTTTAAATAAACCCTTGGCTTTATATGTTTGCGATCGCCAATTAGCGGTTAATGGAGTCATGCGAGAGGGGCATGATTCTATATTATGTGGTTTACCCGGAATTCCTCAATTTGCTGAAACCGCAGCTTTAGCAGCTTTATTAGAATTAGTAGAAGTCACCCGCACACCTGTTCATATTATGCGGGTTTCTACGGCGAGAAGTGTAGAATTAATTGCTCAAGCTAAAGCTCGTAATTTACCAATTACCGCCAGTACAACTTGGATACATTTATTATTAAATACCACATCAATTAATCGAATTTGGAATCAACCTTTAGAAGATACTGAAATCTTAGAAAATTCAACTATTGTTAATTCTATTCCTCTCCCTTATGACCCTAATTTAAGAGTAGATCCACCTTTAGGAAATCCATCGGATCAAAAGGCTTTAATTCAAGGTGTTGAGACGGGAATTATTGATGCGATCGNNTGAAGAAAAAACCGTAGCCTTTGCCGATGCTCCCCCAGGTGTAATTGGGTTAGAATTAGCGCTATCTTTATTATGGAAAACCTTTGTTGCATCTGGGCGCTGGTCAGCTTTAGATTTATGGCAACTTTTAAGCAGTAACCCGGCAATTTGTTTACAACAAACACCCCATTCTATTCAACCAAATCAACCCGCAGAAATGATATTATTTGATCCTCAACACCCTTGGATAGTTAATGCTAATACCCTCAAATCTCGCTCCATTAATACCCCCTGGTTAGGTCAACAAATCACCGGGCGAGTTATACAAACTTGGTCGCCTGCTTAAAAAAAATCAATCAACTTTCAGTACAATAAACCCCCTAGCTTCCCATTAACAAAAGTAGGAAACAAGAGGGGTAATATTTTTAGGAAAAATTAAACGAAATTTAGCCTAAAATTCTAGTTCTGACAATATTCTTCATAAACACCATCTAAGAGCAAGTTAAACGCATCAACGGCGGTTTGGGTTGCGTCTAATGCTGCTTGTTGTTGTTCAGTGGTTTGACACAGTTGTAACAAGGCTTTGCGAGTCATTTGACTATGGATTTCATCGGCTTTTTCATGAACTTTAAAAAAGGATAAAGCCGATTCTTCATTAATACCATAAAATTCTTCTAATCCGGCAATTTTAGTGGTAGAAACTTCAGGAAATTGGGATTCATAAGCGTATAGTGCGGCTAACCCTTTTTCTGCTTCTTCACTACGCGATAATTTTTTCAGAATTTGAACCGATTCTTGGGTTTTATTTAATGCTTTACGGTCAATAACAGCACTACGTTCTACCCCTAATCCTTCTGCAAACCGTAACCATAATTCTGGGTGATGGGCTGAACCCCGTTCTTCTTCAATCAGGTTTTCTAATAACATTTTGCGAATGTTGATATCATCACAAGCCGCATGGGTAGCACTAACATAAGTGGGGAAGTTATGAACTTGCAAATAATATTCCTGGGCATACTCTTGTAACATGGTTAATGTCAGTTTCCCTTCCGTCCACATTTGATAGAAGGGATGTTTGAGTAGGTGATTGCTTTCAATAATTTCGTTGAGTTTAGCCAGAAATACTGTTTCAGTTAAAGGCTGATCTTGGGTTAACATTGGCTTTCCTATAAATATCGGTTCATCAGGATCTTATCTTAAAATCAGTCTTTGTCAAG
>DMPJ01000196.1 GCA_003456035.1 Planktothrix sp. UBA8402 | reverse complement strand
TCTTAGCCCTAAAGGGCTTACTACCTCTTAGCCCTAAAGGGCTTACTACTATTTTAGGGTAGCCATTGGGGATGGAAACCAAAAAAGGGTAATTCTTCGGGTTTACGTTGAGGTTTGGAACCATCACTAGGCAGATCTATCATTAATGGTAAAATCCAGATGCGACTGGTTTTAATTGTATCTCCTCCTTGGGTTTTTGTGGATTGATTCAGATTATCTGATTCCCCTATTCCAATAACGGTTTGATCAAAAAGTAAGGCTAATCCATCGGGAGATAAACTGATATTAATTTCTTGTTGATTAGGTAAAATCACAAAGGGAACAACTTGTTTGGTTTTAATTTCAATGGCCACAATATAAGGCTGTTCTTTGTAGACTTCGGGATTATCCAAAACTTCGGTAATTAAACAATATAAAAGGCTATTACTGGGATCAAATTCGGCACTAACGATATTCCCAAAAGGCGGGGTGCGATAAAGTTCTTGTTCTTGTCCTTGGTTATTGACTATAAATAGCGATCGCGTGCCATCGGGATTAAATTTTAACATAGCCGCCGCACTACCATCTTTGGCAAATCCTAAAACTCGACCAAATTTGGGTAAAAATTCTAGGGGTTTAGCATCGGGTTTTAATGGTAAAATAGTTGTTAAATCTGGCCCTTGAGCAATAACCAGAGATTGACTATCAGGAGCAATTAAAAAGTCTCCACCCTGTATATTTAAGGGTTTAGGAGATTTTCCGCTTTCAATAAACCAAGGACTCGCATCATTAGGATTAGTTTGACTGACCCTTTGAACAACAATAATTTTACCATCTGGGGACAAATCAAATTTTAAATTTCGATAATATTTAGCATCTAAAATCTTTTCAATTTTTCCGACTGGTTGGACAGGTTGAGGGTCTTCTCCTGGGGATTGAGGATTAATTCCTGTGGTGACAGTATATAATTCAGGTGAAATTGATCCTTTTTTTTGTTCCGATTTATTAATAGCAGAAAAGAGAATATTATCGCCTTTGGGATAGGGTTGAAAATCTAAAACCACTAAATCTTCAGGAGTTAAAGGAATCGGTTTAGGTTCTTTTTGACTGAGGTTGACTAAAATTAATCTTCCTTCTTCATTTCCCTGAACTCCAATATAAGCAAATGCTCGATCTCGACTTCTAAAAAATCCATTAAAGGGTTGAATTAATGTTCCTTGTTTATCGCCATATAAATGATCTCTAGCCCCTTTTAACTGCACACTAAAGGGTGTTCCATAGGGAACTGGTTCTGATAAGGTATAGGCCATACGTCGTCCCGCCCAACTCATTTTACCCCGTAGGGGAGGATCAATTTGAAGGTTTTTTTCTACACTTTCTCGATTCATGGGACGATTAAAGTCAATTAAAAATCCCATATCTTCAGACCCAATTTGTTTGTTTTGCCAGGTAAATTCCCTGACTTGGGGTATAGTGCGATCGCCTGTTAATAAAACAATTCCGATCAATATTGTTAAAACCGTCATTAAAATCCAAGCGGCTTGATCTAAGGGTTGAACCCATTTTAATCGTTTGAATTTTGAGAGATTATTGTTCATTATGATTGAGTTGAATTAGCCCTAAAGGGCTTACTACGGTTTAATAATCGTAGGGATTTTTGGGTGGAAGAATTGCTTTAACTGTTTGGGCTTTAAGGGTTAATTTTCGTTGGCTATTAAAGGTTTCTGTAAACATTGTTCCTTCAATTTCTAACCAAGTATCTTGAGGATATAATTCTCGTAATTTTCCTTCAGGAAGCAAAACCGGAAGTCCTACGGGATAAGCGTCCGCCGCACAACAGGTCAGAATAAATCTTCCTAACCAAATATAATTTTCAGGTAAATCTGGAGGATAGATTACAAACCCGGTAATTTTCGCTTTTTGACCTGTATAAGCATCGGGCTCAGGATTAACATTAAGTAATCTAACCCATTCAATTAAAGAGCGATTTTCGGATTGAATTGCGGTTCTAAATTTCTGGGGTTGAGCGCGAGTTATGGGTAAAGATTCAGTTAAGCCTCGTTTTAATGCTGCTTGCGCCCCGAAGGTTTGGGGAGTAACCCATAATCCCAAACAGGCAGTTATGATTAATAATAAACTACCCCAGCCTTTAGGAAATAAGCTGATATGTTGTACAGAAGCAGAGGAACTTACGGAGCTTTGTTGAATAATTTGTTTGGCTTTTAATCCTCCTAAAATAAATAGTATAATCCCCGTAGCAATCGACAAGCCAAAATAGTTGGGATGGATGAGAATATAGAGTTTTCCACTAATCCAATATTTTAATAATAAAATTCCCCAAATGAACAGGGCAACTACATCTAACCAAGGGTTTTCTAAACCTGGGGATAATCTATTATAGAAACGGGTCAGTCCTTGAGTTAGGTACGTCATATTGGGTGGAACTCCAAAGCCAAATTAACTGAAGTTTAAGTTAACAACCAGGGTGAATAAAAAGGTTAATTGAAAGGCAAGAATAACTAGATAAAAAACCGCCCTAGCTTTAAAAACCGATAGCATTAATCCTACGGTTTTAATATCAATCATCGGCCCAAATACTAAAAATGCTAATAGTGATCCACTGGTAAATGCCGAGGAAAAAGATAGGGCAAAAAAGGAATCAACGGTTGAACAAATGGAAACAACTCCCGCTAACAATAACATCGCCAGAATTGATGTGACCGGACTTTGACCTAAATTTAGAATAAATTCCCGGGGAACTGCGACTTGGATCAAAGCAGCGATAAAACTTCCTAATACTAATACTCCCCCTAATTCTCGAAATTCCTGCACCATATTTTCCAACATGGAACCCCAACGCTCTTTTGTCGGGGTCAAAAATATTGTTTTCCAAAAGGGAAGGGCAGGTTTAACACTAACAGATGCTTTTTTTTGGGTTTTGAGCAGGTTTTGAGTTTTCCACGCGGGAATGGACTCTAGGCGAGTTGGTGACGCCGACTCCCCTAAAAAATAGGTTCCCGACTGGAGTAAGGAAGAAACCGCCACCTCAGACTCAGGCGGTTGAGGCAGGTCAACAATGGGCAACGCCCGGGCGATCGCAGGTTGAACTAGGGGTCTTAAGTCCTTCTGGACACTAAATAACCAGCCTAAAGTGGTGGCAATGGTTAAAGAGAATAAAACGCGTAAAACCACGATTTCCGGCTGATCTCGGAAGGCGACCCAGGTTGACCAGATCACAATCGGGTTAATGGTGGGGGCGGCAAATAAAAAGCCAATCGCCACTGATGAGGGAACTCCCTGCAAAATTAACCGCCGGGCGACCGGAACGTTACCACATTCGCACACAGGGAACAGAAACCCGACTAAACTGCCCGCAAATGCCCCTAACAGGGGATTAGAAGGAATGTAAGACAAAAGTTTCCGTTCATCGACAAACCACAACAGCACACTGGAAAACAAAACCCCTAACATTAGAAAGGGGATCGCTTCTACCAGTAAGCTGAGAAATAGGGTAAAACCGCTACTAAATTGATGGATGAATGTTGGTGGCATCCGTTACCTATGGGAAGGACAAAACAATTCTGTGATCCAGGGGATCATTTAGACAATGGGAATTGAGCGATTTTTGAGTATAGTTCATCTATCCAACTTAACAGATGTTAGGCCTCGATTGTCAGAAGCAGATAAAAGCATTTGTAGAGAAAAAATTGATAAACTATTCATGGTAAATTGTCAAGTAATATCTGATTTTGTTACAATTCTTAACTAAAATCACCTCTTTTTTGGGTATAGAGGTTGCTAGACTGTATGGCATGGCAATTTTAAGCTAATTCATATTCAGCCTAAACTCAAGCGGGGAGACGGGCGGAATGTCCCGTGAAATCCTCACTTTAAAACACACCGCAATAAGTAAAGAGATCCAACAGACATGGTAGATTCCCTGAAAAAACCCGCTTTTGACGAAATCCGGCCTGGGGTAAAAAACCCAGCCAAAGAAACCATCCTCACTCCTCGTTTCTATACGACGGATTTTGAGGAAATGGAAAAAATGGATATTTCCGTCAACGAGGAAGAACTCTTAGCTATTTTGGAAGAGTTTCGTGTAGATTACAACCGCAATCACTTTGTTCGGGATGCAGAATTTAACCAATCCTGGGATCATATTGATGGCGATACTCGTCGTTTATTCATTGAATTTTTAGAGCGCTCCTGTACCGCCGAATTTTCAGGTTTCCTACTTTATAAAGAACTCAGCCGTCGTCTGAAGGGAAAAAGCCCGGTTTTGGCAGAGTGTTTTGAATTAATGTCTCGCGATGAAGCTCGTCATGCGGGTTTTCTGAATAAAGCGATGTCGGATTTTCACCTCTCCTTAGACTTAGGATTTTTGACCAAAAACCATCAATATACATTTTTTAAACCGAAATTTATTTTTTACGCCACCTATTTGTCCGAAAAAATTGGGTATTGGCGCTATATCACCATTTATCGCCATTTAGAAGCGCATCCTGAAAGCCGGATTTACCCGATTTTCCGCTTCTTTGAAAATTGGTGTCAGGATNNTTTGATGCCATCATGCAGTCTCAACCTCAAATGCTGAATGATTGGAAGGCGAAACTCTGGTGTCGTTTCTTCCTATTATCTGTGTTTGCAACGATGTATTTAAACGATTTACAACGGGCGGACTTTTACGCTTGTCTGGGTTTAAATGCCCGGGATTATGACATGGATGTGATTGAAAAAACCAATCAAACCGCAGGTCGCGTTTTCCCCGTGATACTAGATGTTAGTAGTCCAGAGTTTTATCAACGATTGGATATTTGTCTCCAAAATAACCAACAGTTGGCGGCGATTGTTAATTCTGATAGTCCTAAATTTGTTCAGTTTTTCCAAAAACTGCCCTATTATCTGTCTAACGGATTCCAGTTGCTTAAACTNNATGAAACCAATTGACCTTACTGCGTCTCAAGGTGCTGTTTATTAATAGCTAGTTTCAAAATCTCAATTAAGCTAAGGGGTTCTGTAAACACAGAACCTCTTTTTTTACCTGATTTTGACTAAATTGAATTAGAATGGACGATATATATAGCGCTACGCATTACAGTTANNTTCCCTATTCCCTATTCCCTGTTCCCCTAATTTATAAATGTTTGAACTACTTAGGAATCAACTGAACCATCTAAAGATTATTCAACGTCTTTTTAATTATTTAAAATCTGTTAATGTTGTTCCTGAATATGAAAATAATCTCAACTATTTGTCCTATGAAGGTTGGCGACATCATTTTCTGCTGGTACGGTTACAGATGG
This sequence comes from Planktothrix sp. UBA8402, assembly GCA_003456035.1. Taxonomy (GTDB): domain Bacteria; phylum Cyanobacteriota; class Cyanobacteriia; order Cyanobacteriales; family Microcoleaceae; genus Planktothrix. The sequence goes on along the minus strand of DMPJ01000196.1, from coordinate 5,852 downwards.
CTTTTTCAGTAGGAATCTGTATTTATTTTAGCGCAATTTTGATTAATTGTTTGCGTTTTTTTCTTTGGAACGAACCTTTTTTTGATCAAAATTTATATTTACAAATATTTGCCTCTTTAGGATTATTGATTTGTTTAAAATTGCTGAAAACTTCTTGGGGAGATCAACATCTAAGCTGGCTATTTTTAGGGTTAGGAATTTCCCTACAACTAAGTAAACAAATTATTCAAACGTGGCATGGAAATGTCAAGCCAGATTTATTTGGTTGGGTGTTAATCTTTGTGAGTCAAGCCACATTAATTCCGGTGCGGTTAATGTGGCATTTAGCATCACAATTGATTATTTTAGGCTATTACTTTGGCGCCAATAAATTACTCGGCCATAACATTATTATTTCCAACTATGATCCCTTCCCGTTATTATTATTTTTATTCTGGACTTGTTTAATTTGTAACCTATCTGTTTACCTTTATGAACACTTACAACGGACTTGGTTTAACTCTCGGCAGAAATTAGAACAAGCTTATGAACAACTAACAATAACAGAAGCAAAATATCGCAGCATTTTTGAAAATTCCCTAGAGGGTTTATTTCAGTCGACTCCCGATGGACGTTTTATTAGTGCAAATCCAGCCCTAGCAAGAATCTATGGTTATTCATCCCCAGAAGATTTAATTCAAAATCTTTCCTATATTCCTGATCAAATTTATGTTAACCCCAAACGTCGAGAAGAATTTGTTCATCTGATGAATGAACAAGGAACGGTTTTAGAATTTGAATCTCAGGTTTATCGCCGGGATGGGAATATTATTTGGATTTCTGAAAATGCCAGAATTATTAGGGATTTCAAGGGGAAAATAATTGCTTATGAAGGAGATGTAAAAGATATTACTCAACGTAAATATTCTGAAGCAGAAATTCAAAAAGCACTAGACCAAGAAAAAGAATTAAATCAACTTAAATCTAGTTTTGTATCCATGATTTCCCATGAATTTCGCACTCCTTTAACAACTATTTTAGCATCAGCAGAAGCCTTAGAACATTATAGTCATAAATGGGATGAACAAAAGAAACTAACCTATCTGCAACGAATTCAAACTACCGTTCATCATCTGACAGAACTATTAAATCAGGTATTACTAATAGGTCAAGGAGAAGCCCAAAAAATTCCATTTCAACCGAGTTTAATCAATTTAGAAAGTTTTTGCTATAGTTTAATTCAAGAGATGCAAATTGGGTTAAAAAATGAACAACGCTTACGTTTAATTCCTCCGAAACATCAGGTTATAGAAACCTCAAATTTGCCAACTGAAGTTTATTTAGATGAAAGATTATTAAGGCATATTTTATATAACTTAATTAGTAATGCGATTAAATATTCTCCTCAAGAGGGGAATATAGAACTAAAATTAAATTATCATCAAAATCAAGTGATTTTAACCCTAGAAGATCAAGGAATTGGTATTCCCGAAGAAGACCAGGAACATTTGTTTGAACCCTTTCATCGGGCTAAAAATGTGGGTGTGATTCCGGGTACAGGACTAGGGTTAACCATTGTCANNGATTCAAGTCCATAGTAAAATTAACTTAGGGACAACGATAACCGTAATTTTTCCTTTATCAATAGAATAACTTATGAAAAAGATATTAGTAATTGAAGATGACCTGAATGTTCGATCAATTATTTTAGATATTCTCGAAGCGGAAGAATTTTTAGGAGTTAGTGCAGAGGATGGAAAAACTGGGGTTAAATTGGCTAAAGAGATTTTACCAGATTTAATTATTTGTGATGTGATGATGCCAGAATTAGACGGACATCAAGTATTAGAAGAATTAAGAAGTTATCAAGCTACAGCAACAATTCCCTTTATTTTTTTAACAGCTAAATCAACAACGGCTGATTTACGGTATGGAATGAATTTAGGTGCTGATGATTATTTAACTAAACCTTTTAGTCATCAAGATTTATTAGCAGCAATTCGCAGTCGGATTCAAAAACATGAAATTTTTGAACAACAAACACAAGCACAATTGAATAAATTGTGTAATAATATTACCCTATCTCTACCCCACGAGTTAAGAACTCCTCTGAATGGAATTATGGGGACAACACAACTATTAATTTCAGATTTTCAGGAAATGTCACCTGATGAAATTCAAGAGATGTTAGAAAATATTAGTATATCTGCGGCTCGTTTATATCGACTTACTTGTAATTTTCTCCTCTATGCTGATTTAGAATTATTAAATCGAGATCCGCAACGACTTAAATATTTTCCCAAAGGATCAATTTCAGATCCGGAAATTTTAATTAAATCTGTGATTAAAAATAAAAGTCAAGAAAATAGTCAAAATCCTCATGATTTTTGTTTTGAAATAGAAAAATTAACCTTGAATATTCCCGAAGAAATTTTAATTAAAATTACAGAAGAATTAATTGATAATGCTATTAAATTCTCTGATATTAATGCTCCAATTTCTGTGAAAGGGCATAAAATTATGAATCGTTATTGTCTTGAATTTATTAACTCAGGACGAGGAATGACCGCAGAACAAATTGCTAAAATAGGAGCATATCAGCAGTTTGAACGCGATATTTATGAACAACAAGGATCGGGATTGGGATTAATTCTGGTGAAGCGTTTATTACATTTTTATCAAGGGGATCTAGAAATTGAAAGCACTCCTGGAAAAACCATAATTGTGCGAATATTTTTGTCGATAGTTCCTAATTAAAATTATAAAATTTCACCAATTTATTGAAAATCTTCAGGGTTATTAACAGGAGTTATCTTAAATGATGACATTAGGGGAGTGAGTTTTGAAGGTTGACCAAAAAAAGAAAGCCACAGTCGCTAGTTTTTAGCAACCGTGGCTAGATCAGTTATCAGTTATCAGTTATTTCCGATTATAGCAGCGATCGCAAAATTTTTCTACCCCTTGGATAAATATTTTGGTCTGCGGGCCAACTCAGGCAAATCTAAGTGCTTTCGGACTCCTGGACGCCTGAACTGGACTACAATAAAAACGACCGAACACTAACCCCCAATTCAATTAATGGCAATTTCTTCTAGTCTTGAGCAGGAAATCTATCAGCAACCCCAGGTTTTACAACAGCTTTTAATCTCAGAACGTGCAATTATTCAACAGTTAGCCACAGAATTACAAAAACGCCAAATTTCTCAAATTGTGATTGCGGCGAGGGGTAGTAGTGATAATGCGGCTCGATACGCTCAATATTTACTAGGTTCTGTAAATGGATTTTTAGTCACTTTAGCGACACCGAGTTTATATAGTATTTATCAGCAAACCCCACAATTAAAAAATACTTTAGTGTTAGGAATTAGCCAAAGTGGTCAGAGTCCTGATTTAGTGGCTGTGTTAGCAGAAGCTGGCTGTCAAGGGGTGTTAACGGCTGCAATTACTAATTTTTCTGATTCTCCCCTAGCTCAACAAGCTGATTATGTGATTAACTTAAATGCGGGGGTAGAAAAATCAATTGCTGCGACTAAAACTTATACCAGTGAATTATTAGCATTGGCAATTTTAAGTACAGAACTGTCTCAAAACCCATCCTTATTGACAACTATTGATACAGTTCCCAACTTAGTCGAAAAAACCTTAACATTCAATCCTAATATTAATCAGTTAGTTGAACGCTATCGTTACATGAAACATTGCGTTGTTTTGGGTCGAGGCTATAACTATGCAACGGCTTTTGAATTAGCATTAAAACTCAAAGAATTAACCTATACTATTGTTGAACCCTATAGTAGTGCTGATTTTTGGCATGGGCCGTTAGCCATTATCGAGCCTGGATTTCCAGTATTTGTAATTGCGCCATCAGGGAAAGTTTTACCTGAATTACAAGAATTAATGCAAACTTTAAAACAACGAGGGGCGGAACTATTGATAATTAGTGATCAACAAAAAATCTTAGAGTTAGCTCAAACGCCATTAATTTTACCGCCCGATATTCCCGAATGGATTTCTCCTCTAATTGCGATTATTCCGGGTCAATTATTTGCCTTGAATTTAGCCTTAACACGCAATTATAATGTTGATCAACCTCGGGGACTGCAAAAGGTAACGGAAACCCGCTAGGAACGCCAGGAGAAAATTCCCACCCTTTGAGAGTAAATCCCGAACCGGAATCTTGATGGAGCAAAGTTAAAAAAACGTTACAGTATAGATAAAATAACTGAAAAACTCCCACAATTAAGGAAGTGAGGAAATCCGTCAACCGGAATAAACAGAGGTTCTGTTTTCTTCCTCAAGGGGATTTTCCAGTTTCTGTATCCCGATAAAATTGAGATGTGATTTATGTTGAAAAAACTTTTTAAACCCTTAGCTATTTTTAGCTTGGCTGCTGTTTTATTTTTCAGTCAAGCCGATGGTGCATTAGCGGCGAGAAGCGGGGGACGCATCGGGGGTGGCTCCTTTAGATCATCACCCAGTCGCAGTTATAATCCCAGTCCTGGCCGTTCTGGAGGCGGTTATTACGGAGGAGGCGGTTTTGGATTTCCCTTCTTGATACCCTTCTTTGGGTTTGGCGGGGGCGGGNNCCGGGTTCGTCTTCAACAGTATTCGGTCAGCCATGGGACAGGGACAGGATGAAGCGGGATATACCAGCAACCCAACGGTTTCTGTAGCCCGTTTGCAAGTGGGGTTACTGGCCCAAGCCCGGAATTTACAAGCTGATTTAGACCGTATGGCCCAAACCGCCGATACTGGTTCAGCCGCAGGTCGCGCCCAAGTCTTACAGGAAGCCACTTTAGCTATGTTACGCCATCCTGAATATTGGGCCTATGGTTCTTCGCATTCGGAACAAACGGGAATTAATGCCGCCGAAGCCAAATTCAATCAATTTGCTTTAGCAGAACGTAGTAAATTTACTGAAGAAACCCTATCTAATGTTAACAATCAGTTAATTGGTGGGGTAGCTCCTTTGTTGACGGGAAATAATGCAAATTTAGTGAGTGAAACAGGGAATTTAACCGCGTCGGAAAACGAATATATTGTGGTGACATTAGTAGTGGGAACATTAGGAAAAATTGAACTTCCTAAAGTAAATAGTCCTGAAACCTTACGTCAAGCATTAAGTCGTTTAGGTTCCGTTGGGAGTGAACAATTATTAGCAGTAGAAATTCTCTGGACACCTCAAGCCAGTGGGGATACTCTCAGTACCGATGATATGTTGGCATATTATCCAGATTTGAGCTTAGTTTAATCTTTAGGGTGGCTGACTACGCCACCTTATTTTTATTATAAAATTATAGGAGTTTAACCATGACTGCCATGATCAGTTCTGAACAAACAATTTTAGAATTAGCGAAAACGTTAAATCCTCAACAGCAACAGCAAGTGATTGATTTTATTGAATTTCTCCACTTTCAATCTCAAAAACAGGAAAAAATTGTTGAACCGCTAGAAGAAAAAGAACCGATTTCATTTTTAGAAGCAGCTAAGGAGTTTATCGGTTGCATTGATAGTGGAATGGGGGATCTTTCTATGAAAAAAAAAGAATTAAAACAAGGATATAAAGCACTATGTCAAAACCAATTTTAATTGATGCTAGTGTATTAGTTGCACTTCTGAATAAAAGCGATCGCTTTCATCAATGGTCAATTGAAACTGTCGGTCAACTAGCTTATCCTTTTTTAAGCTGTGAACCTGTTATTACTGAAGCGTGTTTTTTATTAAAAGGGATCTATAATGGCGAAGATGCTGTCATGGGATTAGTTACTGGCGGTCATCTTTTATTGCCTTTTAATCTAAGTCATGAAAGTTCCAGAATTAGACAGTTAATGAAACAATATAACAATGTACCCATGTCTTTAGCAGATGCTTGT
>DMPJ01000289.1 GCA_003456035.1 Planktothrix sp. UBA8402 | reverse complement strand
TCGTAGGGGCGAGGCGCGCCTCGCCCCTACAGGTTTATAGAAGCAGAAGCATTAAATATATGTAATCATTTTAAAGTTATTAATAATCTTTTGTGATAAAATAAATTTGGCTATTATGGAATTTACCATGAACCAACAATCTCCTATCCCCGATCCTGTAACAGTGCAAAGACTTTTAGCAAATTTACGGCGGACTCATTTAGAAATGGAACAGTTTAATTTAGAGTTAGAAGAAATTAATGCGAAATTAGAGGAAGTTAACCGAAACAAACGGTTGTCTAGGTTAAATAATCTGTTAAATAATTCTTAATAAGGAAGGAATAATGGTACAAATTCTTGACAAAAAATTGAGTTTAGAAGACTTTCTCAACTTACCCGAAACCAAACCCGCAAACGAATATATTAATGGTCAAATTATCCAGAAACCCATGTCAGGAGGAAAACATAGCGCAATTCAGGGAGAACTTGTTACTGTTATTAATAATATTGCTGAACAACAAGCGATCGCTTTAGCTTTACCTGAGTTAAGATGTACCTTTGGCGGTCGTTCTATTGTTCCTGATGTGGCGGTTTTTGTTTGGGATAGAATTCCGCTTGATAATGATGGAGATATTGCTAATAGTTTTAAAGCTCATCCTGACTGGACAATTGAGATTTTATCCCCAGAACAAAGCACGATTAAAGTTACCAGTAATATTTTACATTGTTTGAATTCCGGTTGTCAAATGGGATGGTTAATTGTTCCAGAGGAAAAGTCTATTTTTGTTTATCCTTCAGGACAACAACCGATGTTTTTAGATGAACTGGATGCTGTAATTCCCGTTCCTCAATTCATCTCTAATTTAACTCTAAGCTTGAGGGATATATTTAGTTGGATAAAAGTGAATCCAAGTTAAATAAAATCATCCTGATCTAAATATTCTCTCAGGGTTCTTTCTGTGGATTCTAACCCCAAATCAACTGCTAATAAATCCAAACCATCAATAATGCTAATGGGGTTATTAATTTGTAACGATTGAAAACATTTATCTCTATAATTGGGTTTTTGTTGAAAATTTGCGATCGCTTCTTTTAAAGGTTCAATTAGCGGATAGGCGGATTCGGCTTTTTCAATTGCTTGGGGAGGAATAGAAGCATTTAATCTTAATACGGCTAAATCAATTAAATCCCTTGATTCTACTGAACCATCAATCCATCGGTCAGCATTTGCTAATAACTTTTCGGCAAAACAATCAACTAAATTTAAGCAAGGAACAGACGACCATTGGGGAAAATCCGGTGCTTCTAGTTCAATTCTTCCTTCCATAATAATTTCAAATTTGATTAAAGTTCCTTCTATTAATAGCGGAAATCTAATTCCATATTGATTGGCTTGTATTTCTTGGGGAAATGTGATATTATTTTGAGTATTAAATAAAGCGTTATATTTATTTTGACCTAAAGTTTGTCTTAATAAGCGATAACCGGAACCTGTGGAACAGAGAAAATCAATATCTTTACTGAGGCGATATTCTCCATAATTTAAACAGATGAATGTTCCGCCCCCAAAATAAGCGTTACAGTCTTGTAAGAAGTTACTATTGAGTTGATGGAGAACAGTAATAATTTTCTGATGAAAGTCTTGTGTAAACATTTGATTGAATAACCAAGAATTATAATGTTGAGCAAGTTGTTGAATAAATTCTGCTTCTGTTGGGTTAATTTTCTCAAAAATATCCCGATAATGCCATCCCCGTTCATACCGTTTTAGCATTTCCCAGGGCGTTAAATTATCAATTCCTGTTCTTTGCCAACATAAACGCTCTAAAAATGGTAATTGTTCAGGAATAGACTGTTGATTCATAATTAATTTTTTTAATTAAAAAATAATTCAACTCGACAGCGAAATTCTGGTAAAAGCGCAGAGGTAATTTCATCAGTTATTAACAGGGTTTCAGCTAAAACTAATTGATTATTTTGACGACGATAAACTTGAACTTGTTGTTGATTTCGGTCAACAATCCAATATTCCTGAACACCTTGAATAGAATAGAGTTTTAACTTCGCTTGTTTATCCCGTCTTTCGTTTTCTTTTCCTGGGGATAACACTTCAACAACTAACTCAGGAGAACCCGTTAGATGTCCAGCACTATCTAATAAAGTGGCTAATTTTTCCCGACTTACCCAAACCACATCAGGAATGACATTATCAGATTCAGTATAAATAATTCCCGGTGTCATCACAGCTTTTCCTAAGTTTGTGCGACGTGACCAATCCCTTAATTCTGCATAAATATTACCACAAACCTCTTGATGCTTCCAATCTGGTGCTCTAGTCACAAATAATTCTCCTGCAATAATTTCATAACGTTTCCACTCATCATTAGACAACAACTCTAAATCGGCTGTTGTCCACTTCATTGATTCTGTTAGAGTTTGATTGATCATAAAATCAGGGTAGAGTTAGATATTATTTTATCCGATTTTAATATTTATTGTCACCCCCTAGAGATTAATTTATTCCCAAAACTTAACACCGCAGATCCATTAACCGCTAAAATAAATACCAGTATAGAGAGCGTTACAAACGCAGTTATTTATCTGATTCTATGAGCGAAAAAACACTATTTGATCAAGTATGGGAGTTGCATACCGTTGGAACCCTGCCATCAGGACAGACTCAACTTTTCATTGGTTTGCACCTGATCCATGAAGTCACCAGTCCCCAGGCGTTTGCGATGTTGCGCGATCGCCATCTCACTATCCTGTATCCTGAAAGTACCGTCGCTACAGTGGATCATATCGTTCCCACTGAGAACCAAACCCGTCCTTTTACAGATATATTGGCGGAAGAAATGATGCAGTCTTTGGAACAAAGCTGTCAAAAACATGGTATCCGTTTTTATAATATCGGTTCTGGAAATCAAGGGATTGTTCACGTCATCGCACCGGAACAGGGGTTAACCCAACC
>DMPJ01000015.1 GCA_003456035.1 Planktothrix sp. UBA8402 | reverse complement strand
AACCCCCAAATTTGCGAGTATTCGTACCATCCTGTTGACGAAAATAGTCAAAGACATAGGGTAAAAACTGAGGCTTAATTCCTATTCCGGTATCTTTGACTTGAATTTGAACCCGATCTTCTACAGAATCTAAGTGTATATCGACAATCCCCCCGGTGGGAGTAAATTTAATCGCATTAGATAACAGATTCCAGATTACCTGCTGTAAGCGGGTTATATCTCCTAAAACATAGATACAAAACAAAGAAAAAGAAGAATTTTGAGTTACTTCAAGCCTCACCTTAATCCCTTTAGCTGCGGCGGCTAATTTGAAGGTTTCTATAGCCGATGCTATGGTGGTAATTAAATTTACGGGTTCCTGATTTAACACCATTTTTCCCCGTAAAATTCGAGAAATATCTAATAAATCCTCAATCAGTTGGGTTTGTAGTTTAGCATTGCGTTCAATAGTTTCCAATGCACGAGCCGTCCCTTGGGAATCAAATTTGCGAGTTTGTAACAGCTTTGTCCAACCCAAAATCGGATTTAATGGCGATCGCAACTCATGGGATAAAACCGTGAGAAATTCATCTTTGATCCGGTTAGTAACTTCCGCTTGCTCCCTAGCCGCCCGTTCCCGAATTAACAGTTGTTCGCGTTCTTGTTCGGCTAGTTTGCGATCGCTCACATCCAAAAACGCACCAATTACCCCCCGAACTTCCCCCGCCCCATCTCGCAACGGCACCGCCCGACCATAAATAAAACGAACTTCCCCATTTTCAAAGACAAACTCCAATTCCGATTCAATATTTTCTCCAGTTCGTCCGGCTTGCTGCATAGGCAAATCTTCCCTGGGAACATCTTGGCCATGACGTTGAATCTTGAACTCAAAGGGATACGATCCATCGTCGGGGGTAGCTGTAACCACCGATCCACAAGCCGAATTCACCAAATCATGGGCGGCACGGTTAGCCGTCATCCGATGACACTGGGGGTCATGGGCAATCCAGACAGCAGCCGGAACTGTTTCCATAAAGGTTTTCAACTCCTCAGCCCTAGCGGTCGCTTCGGTCTCACTTTGGCGCAGGGCTAATTCTATCCGTTTGTAGTCAGAAATATTAACCACCGCACAAGTCACCCCGATAATTTCATCCTGAGCATTGTGCAAGGGTTCGATGGTTAAATCAAAATAGTATTGCTGTCCCTGGCTGAAAACCGGGACTTCCTCTCTCGTCCCGATACCTGTTTCCAAAACCCGACGTTTGAGTTGAGTCAGTCGAGTTGCTTCCTCCTCGGCGAACAAATCAAAATCAGTGTTACCAATAATCTCCTGATCGGATCGGTTGAGATCGGGATTGTGAACCCAGGTGTAGCGGAGGGTTTGATCCTGATTAAATAAAGTAATCGGTGCACTTTTGAGGGCGACCCGTAATCGTTCTTCACTTTTGAGCAGAGTTGCTTCTGCCTGTTTGCGTTTGGTAATATCTCGCCAATAGACAGCTAAACCCTGGTTATGGGGGTAGACATGAACTTCATACCAGAGGTTGTCTGGAACTGAGCAGGTTTCAAAATGATCAGCCACTTGAGTTTGGATCACCTGGCGCAGTTTTTGCTCGCAATTCAAACCAAATAATTGAGAATAAATCTCCCAAAAATTACACCCCAATAATTCCGCTCGTGTTTTGTGGGAAAGTCGTTCTGAAGCTCCGTTCACATAAGTTAATTGCCACTGATGATCAACAGACAAAAAGCCATCGGTAATACTTTCGAGAATATCAATTACCTGAGCTTTGGTGTTGCTTAATTCCTGTTCCCGAATAGTGGCTTCGGTGCGAAGTCGGGTCATTTCCAAAATCGACTGGACACGGGCCAAAAGTTCCCGGGAAGAAAAGGGTTTAATCAGATAATCGTCAGCTTGGGCTTCTAAACCCTCGATCATGGCGTTTTCTCCAGCCCGGGCCGAAAGCAAAATAATCGGAATCTGCTGAGTAGTGGGATCATGGCGCAGGATTTGCAGGAGTTCAAAACCATTCAATTCCGGCATCATGACATCGGTAATCACTAAATCCGGTTTTTGTTCACGAATTAGCTCTAAGGCAGCTAACCCATTATTCGCCACTTTTACCTGATAATTTTTACTTAGTAAACGCTGAATATAATTACACATATCAGTATTACTATCTACCACTAAAATCTGTGTTTTGGGAAATATTGGCGGTGGCATTTGTTGAACTTCCACCGCAACTTCTGCTTCCGCACACCAACTATTTACCTCATCTAAATAAGTTGATCTCCTATGGGAAGTGTTCAGCCTAGCTACGGATGCGGGATTTTGCCTAGGATCGACCTGATCCGCAGGTAAATGCGTATAGCCAGAGGGAATAGACACCTTAAAACAACTGCCCTGTCCGGGGACACTGGTGACATCAATCGTGCCTCCGTGTAACTGGATTAATTCTTTGACCAAGGATAAACCAATTCCCGATCCTTCATAGTTTCTACCTCGGATGGATGGGGCGCGATAAAACCGTTCAAACAGACGGGGGATTTCTTTAGCTCTAATCCCAATCCCGGTATCTTGCACATCCAATTCCACACCATCTGTTACCCAGCGCAGGGAAATCAGAATTTGACCTTTGAAGGTAAATTTAAAGGCATTAGAAAGAAGATTCATAACTATTTTTTCCCACATTTCGCGTGCTATATAAATGGGTTCTGGCAGGGGAGGGCAATCTATGATTAACTTGATTTCGGCCTGTTCAATGGTGGAACGAAACATATTCGCCAGTTCCATTGTCAAGGTGGCTAAATCCGTAGGTTCATAGATTGCTTGAATTCGTTCAGCCTCAATACTGGAAAAATCGAGCAGAGTATTAACCAGTTTGAGCAATCGTAAACTATTGCGTTTGGCAACTTGTAATTGTTCTCTTTGAGAGAAGTTGAGGGGGTCTCCACTCAGGAGAATTTCTTCAACGGAACCGAGAATTAAGGTCAATGGGTTGCGAAATTCATGACTAATATTGCTTAAAAAAGCCGTTTTCGCTCGGTTGAGTTCTGCCAAGACTTCCGCCCTTTGCCTTTCGGCTTCGTAGGTTTGAGCATTCGAGAGGTTAGTGTTCACAGGTTTGGCTATTTTACCCTCGATTAACACTTGGGAAAGATGCACCTAATTTTAAAGCAAGTTGGACTTGAGATAAATTCAAGCAATAGCGAGTTTAACGAATTAATTGTACTATCGCTTGTTGATCTTTAGGATTGATAAAATAATCTAAAAATCATTAGTAACTAGATGCAATTTATCAGATATTATGCTGACCTTAGCATCTATCTAAAGATAGACTTATTCTTTTATCTAAAATTCAGAAATATCAACAACTGATAAAAAATGCAGTAGAGATAGATAATTGATCATCTCTACTGCATTTTAGATTTATATTAGGAATCAGGAAATCTGATCAGTGATGGCAATTATATCTAGCTAACTGAAACATCCACAACGGTTTGACCACGACCCATAGAATCAACTTCATTAACTTCAGTCGCCTTCTGGGTTTGTTGGCGACGGTTTAACCCTTCAATCAATAATTGAGACACTTCAGTTACTAAAATTGTAGCAATAATCCCATCATCTAACCATCCGACAATCGGCAGAAAATCAGGAGAAATATCCAGTGGACTCACCAAGTAAATTAAACTTCCTAAAATTACAAACCAGCGATATTTCGTATTCCGTAAAGTCACACGATACCAATTATAAAAAGATTGAATCAAGTTTTTCATTTCACAATTCCAATATTGTCTACCTGTATCTAATATGACCAATTTAACGGCAATCCATAAGTGTAGAAAACCCTCTAGGTTTGTAGGGATTTTTCACCAGAAAAACATGGGAAGGTTGGAAGCATCGTCTCTTCAGAGCGAGGAGGAAAACCGACCCAAGCGGTTTGAACCGCCTAGTGTTTTTGAAAGCCATAAGAATAACCATCCTTTTTATGAATTGATTGACAATATTTATGGCTAATTCCTGTTACCCTTCCATTTTGAGTGGCAATATCAAAACTGCCGGATGCACGGCAAAGAACTCGACCCAAGTAGAAACCTACTTTCTTACCTGCTGTAACGGTAGCGGTGACAATATCGCCAGTCTGAAAGCCTTTGTGAATCTGTATTCGTGAGCGATGCCGTGTAGGAAATCCGTATTTATTTGTCCCACACATTTGACGAGTTCCACGTCCTGTTGCCTTAATCAGAATAGGTTGATTTGTCACTAACGTTAAAGACTCAATTTGCCCAACACAAGAAGCATCTATCCAATGAGTTTTAGGTAAATTCAACCGAGTTCGATTGAACTTCGTCAAACCACCTGAACCCTTTAAAACAGGTAAACCCATTTCTTTCAATTTATTAAATAATGCCCACCGAGTTGAATTAACTGCGGTTGCATCTTTAAGAGGTGATTTTGCTTGCTTCAAAATCCGGTTTAGTAAATCAGGTTTACCCGAAAGAAAATCTCGGATATCTCGATTTCCTTTTTCTTGATTGCAATTATGACAGGCAATGGCAAGGTTGGAAATTCGGTCAGTCCCACCTTTTGATTTCGGGTGAATATGTTCTACCTCAAAGGGGACATTTTCGACTCCACAGTAAGCGCATTTCCTATCCCATTTCTCTAGTAAATACTCCCGAACTTCATACCCGGCAAGTTGTCCTTGTTGGTACTCAATCCCTGATATTTCAGGATTCTCTAGTTTTTGTAAGTCAAATCTGACTAATTCTTGAACGATGGAATCAATTGGGGCGAGTTTGATTAGTTTTCTTACCCAAGTTAGGATAGTTTTAACTCGATGTTGAAGACTAGGAGCTAACCATCCTTCTGAGCGTTTTCGGTTGAGAAATCGAGGTTGACGATATCGGGTATGACGGTTTCTTCTTGAGCGACGCAGTGAGCGACGAGACTCAAGACTTGCTTTAATCCCTTGTCCTCGATGGGTTAATTCTGCACCCCAAACTACTTTTTCGCCTTGAATCAAAGCGATGCCAGTTGTTTTAGAACCCGGATCTAATTTAATAGTCATTGGTTCTGGAGTTTCTTCTACTACCTTTCTCAATATAATTGTGAACGGAAATAATCGAAACACTGCTGCTTTTTTAGCTTTAAGCAACTTCCTTGCTGTTACTGGACGGCAAGGAGATAAAGGTTTTTTATGTTCATCAAGAACGAGAACGTGATTTTGTTTAGACATGGTTTTGTCTCTACTGATTGCTCGTAAAGTTCGCTTCGCCAATGTTATCTAAGATTGTTAGGCTAACCACACTGTTTTACCCCTCGTAAGACTGTTTAATGGTTAACGATAGAGCCACAAACTAGCGTCGCATTCGTGGGTATCTTGACTCAGGTAACGTAGTCAGTTAAGACTTAGGCTGGTCAACTAACTAAAGTTAGAGGCATGAAGCCCCGTCACAGAGAGTGCGGGGTGCTGACCCCAGCTTTTTCCGTAATCCCCCGGTGTTCCCCAGTATAGCTTGTACCTTTGTACCCCAATCAACCTTTAATTTTTGTTGAGCATTTCCCCCATTCCGGGCAATTTCCACCCAACCATGAGAACCCACTAAGGCGACAAAATCACCCAAAGGGACATCCCCATAGGTTTGACCCGCACCAATTAGGTANNTGCTTCTTTTTACTCAATTTTTTGCTTTTCTGATTTTTTTCTTGACTAATAACTACATACCAATTTGTATCAGCTACCGCTTCCCCTGGAATATTTGTGACTAAATTTCCAAAATCATCAATATATTGAATACATCCCTCTATTTGTAAATTATTAACTTGATAGGGCGGTAAAGATAACCTAACTAAAGTTTTGGGATCAATCATAGTTCCCAGTTTTTCTAGGGGAACACCAGAAGCTAAATGAGCACCAACCGAGGCAAAAATATCTCGACCATGAAAGGTTGTACTAGGTTGTTCAGTACGCCAATATTCAGGATGATTTAATTCAACTGCAATGATTTCAGCTACGTTGTTGCGATTGATCGCCTCAATTTCACCAGTTAAAAAAGGTTCTAAAATTCCCGTCAATAATCCATTATCTGGCCCAACTAAATAACTATTTTTAAATTGAATTGCGATCGCCCGTCGTTGGGTTCCTACTTCTGGATCAACTACCGCAATATGAACAGTTTTTTCAGGGAAATAGGGATAGGCATTCAGCAAATTAAATCGCCCCGCAGCAATATTTTGAGGCGGGATATAATGGGTTAAATCAATAATATTAATCTGAGAATTAATTTGATTAATCACCCCTTTCATTACCGCTACATAAACATCTTTTAAACCAAAATCTGTTAAAAGTGTGATAATTTTATGATCTTGTTTCATAATCAATATTATTAATTAATCAGATTCAAAAGGAACAGTTTATAGTTAGAGGGCGAGGATATCTCGCCCCTACGAAAAATTTAGCCTTTGACACATAGAATTTGTTTCAAAGTTGCCACAACTTCAACTAAATCGGATTGTTGTTTCATAACTTCATCAATGGATTTATAAGCACCAGGAATTTCATCAATAATTCCTGTATCTTTGCGGCATTCAACACCTTGGGTTTGTTGAACTAAATCATCCAAAGTAAAGGTTTTTTTAGCTTTAGTTCGAGACATTAAGCGCCNNCCGCGCCATGGGAACAACTACAATAACTATCATGATTTCCCTTCCCTTTAACGATAAAAGACTTTGCTCCCATTGAACCAGGAATAATCCCATAATCTTGTTCTGCTGCCCGTACAGCACCTTTACGAGTTACATAAACTTCCTCACCAAAATGCAGTTCTTTTTCAGAATAATTATGATGACAATTAACCTCTAATAATGCTTTCGTTGGTTTCCCTCCGGCAACGGCTGTTTCTACAATTCGTTTAAACCGTGCCATCATAATATCGCGGTTAAATTTGGCGTAATGTTGCGCCCATTGTAAATCATTCCAATAGGCTGCAAATTCAGGAGTTCCTGATACAAAATAAGCTAAATCAGGATCGGGAAGTTTAATTTCTGCTAATTTTGCCAGGTTTTTTGCGGTGTCAATATGATTCTGGGCTAACATATTGCCAATATGTCGAGAACCAGAATGTAACATTAACCAAACGTTGTTTTCTGCATCTAAACACAGTTCAATAAAATGATTTCCGCCTCCTAAAGATCCCATTTGTTTAATCGCTTTTGACTCTAGGTTTTGAACCTTAGAATGCAAGTCTTTAAACTCTTGCCATCCTTGCCAATTAGTGACAGCTTTTTCAATATGTTTATTTTGATCAAACCCCACCGGAATTGCTGCTTCAATTTCCTGGCGAATTTTCTTTAGTTTTCCCTCCATTTGTTCCGCAATAAAAGGTAATTTGATCGCACACATTCCGCAATTATGAACAAATACTCCGGCTTTTAAGGCAAAGTTATGATATTCAGGAACAGTTAAGCAATAAACGTCTTCCTGTTCTAATAAAGGAATTATATCAACAACTTTGTGATTGTATCCGTGTTCAAATTTGCGATGGTTATGTAATCCAATGGGACTTTTAACTTGTTGTCCACAAGTTTCGCAAGTATAGAAACGATTAGCAATTTCTTTGCTTTTTTCTCGACCTTTTGAGCTTTTGTTGTAATCAATCAGATATTGTTTTCCTCGTTCTCCATTTTCGGCGACTGATTCTTTAAAATGTTCAGGACAATTGTGCATATACTGAAGGATATTTTTAGTTCCTCGTTCAGCATAATATTGATGTCCTTCTGGTGTTTGGGCTTTAGTTGCTAAAGCTTGTTTTCTTTTTTCTTCAAAATCAGAAGATTGCCAATGAAGATTTTTTTCAATTAATGAACGGTGATAACGAGAATGATCATGATCGCCCATGAATTCTAAATTTTCAGGAGAGTTATCAGATTGATCAAAGTTTTTATGATGAATTACGGTTTTTTGACCTAAGAATTTAGGTACTTTTCCTAACAGTCCAGAACGGGCAATCATCCAATGAGCTTTTTGCCAACGTCCTGAATAATTTTGTTGAAGTAAAGTATAGCCATCTTTGTCAAGACTTGAATAAAATGGCATTAAGGACGTACCCGTTTTTAACTGATTAGCTTCGAGATAACTTCCATCTCGTAACATAAATTTATGATCAGGAGTGCATCGAATTTCTTCCCCATTATCCAAAATGACTTTAACTAAAGGAGCATTTTTTCGGGTTAATTTTGCGATCGCTTCTGCAACAATAATCCGTCCTGTACTGGTACAAGAATATACATAAATGGGTTTTCCTATCGTTGCTAGTTCTTCAATTGGATAGGATTTTCCATCAGCTAATGGAATCAAAGTATCACCCGTAAAGCAACCAATATCAACCCCGACAGCCGCCGGAATAATGGCTTCTTTTGTCGCAATTACAGAACCTACTAATGCCCCTTTTCCTAAGTGAACATCGGGCATTAAAGCAACGTGCTTAAACACAAAGGGCAAAGAAGCGACGTTTTTTGCCATTTTGGTTTCTGCTGAACCTAAATCATGATTCGCCCAAGATAGGACGGGTTTAGGGCTAGAAAGATTTAACGTTTCGTAAGGCATAAGGATTTTATGGGGTATCTAAATATAAATCTATGTCAAGTATATTACAGATGTAATATATTGTCAAGAGGTGTGAGTGAAATAGAAACCGGGTTTCTCAAGTGATCTTAGTTTGATATCATTATCTCTATTAGAAACCCGGTTTCTGACATTTTAAACCTAAATATCCTATGTACCCAACTAATTCTCAAATTGAATTTAAGCAGATTCAGAATATTGATCATCCTGATTTTGAGACTGCGATCGCACTTTATGAACAAACATTCCCATCTCCAGAACGAATTCCTACACCTTGGATACGGGAAGGAATTTTAACTCAAAAAACTCAACTCTGGTTAGGTTATTTTCAACAAGAATTTGCCTTAATGTCAATTTTATATCCCCTTCCTGGTTCCAATTTTATCTTATTAGCTTATTTAGCAACAGTCTCCCATTTGAGAAATATTAAAATCGGTTCTCAATTTTTGAATTATCTGATAGATTTAGTTAAAAAAAAGTCAAAAACCTTAGTGTTAGAAGTTGAACATCCTGATTTTGGAGATGATCGAGAATTAAAGCAGCGTAGAATTTCTTTTTATAAACGGTTGGGTGCAAAAGAATTACAAGATATTATTTATATTTTACCTGCTTTAGATGGAACTAAAACTACAGAAATGATCTTGATGATTATTGATAATAATAATTCAGAAAAGATCCCAAAAACTGTTGTTCGACAGTTAGTTAGAGAGTTATATACAGAAGTTTATCGTCGTCATTCTGATGAACCTATTTTTAATTGGATTGAGGATATTCAGGATGATATTGCTTTGATTTGAACAGGACTTATATAAGTCCTGAAACAGTAGGGATAAAAACCCGGTTTCTCAAAAAAACCGGGTTTTGGGGTGTACCTGATGCAAATTCTACTAATATTTAACGATTCATTTGACGATTAACATTATCAATTTTTTTAACAAAGTAATCCTCTCGATATTTTAACTGTTGTGCTAATGCTAATCCTTGTTGGAAGGCTGCGATCGCAGATTGATAGGCTTTTTGGGATAAATAAATATCTCCTATTTGATCATAAGCATTCATCATGCCATAATAATTATTAGTCTGTTGATTAACTAAAACTTGAGCTTGATAAATATCTAAAGCGGTTTTAATTTGATTTTGAGATCGATAGAGTTTACCCAGTCTTCCTAATGCTTCACTGGCGTTATCAAACTGTTGAATTGAAGTAGCAATACTGTATGCTTCTTGATAGGTTGCTCCCGCTTGTTCAAATTGTCCTAATTTTTCATAATTCCAACCAATACCTAATTTAATTTCTGGAATTGGCAATAAATTTTGCTGAGTTGCATAATATCCAGCCAGTCTTTCTTTAACAGAAATAGCCTTTAAATACTCTCCTATTTGTTCATAAATAAAAGCTAATTGCTGAAGCGATCGCACTTCACTTGGAGGAGGTGTAGGGTTGGGATTTTCCGGTGTAGCGGGTTGGGGTTGAGGCGGTAGAATATCCCCTTTAATGGCGCGGATTTCCTGTTGTAATTCTAGCAATTTTTCGTATGTTTCTGACGCATTGGGATAGTCTAACCACATCATATAAATTTGAGCAATTTCGTTGAAATATTGTTCTTCTGCTAAACTATCTTGACTTTTATTTGCAGTTTCTAATAAATATTGATAGATTGTTAAAGCCTGCTTTTTAGCTCTAACATTCTTAAATGTTAATCCCAAGGATTGCCATAATTCAAAATTGTTACTCTTTTCAGTTTGCAGTTTTTGTACAATTTGATCAAGACGTTCTGTGATAAACTTTATATATAGTCGTTGACTATTATTCCAAGCAATTAACCCGATACGATTTAAAGCTGCAATTTCTTGAGATAATCCAAAATAACGACGAATTCTTAACTCTCGATTCCATAATTCAAACGCACCTGGAATATTTCCCGCCGCTAATAATCCTGTAGCTTCCGCATTGAGTTTAACTAATTCAGGTTCTAATATTTGCTGTTGACTTTGACCTAAAACTTGACCTTCGGGGGGAGGAGTAGGAAGTAAAGGATCGGATTCTTTACTGAATAATGGATTAGGAGAAAAATCATCTAATAAAGGTTTTTCTGGTTCGGGTTGTTTTTGTTTTTGAGCGATCGCAATTCCAGTATTTCCTAAACCAGATAAGATCACAACAACAGCTATTAAAATAATATTTACTGTCTGCATATTCAGTGTTTTTAGGTTGATCATAAAATTAATAGCGCAGAATTTAAAATAGAATCTATTTATTATTCTATAACTATTTTCAACCGTTTGTAAACACTCCTATCAGTTTTTCTAGCCAAATTGACCTAAAAAGGATCAATAGAATTATATACAATCAAAAAAGTTTATTGATTTTGAATCATCAAAATGATGGGACTCAGCTTTTATTATTTAGTTTAGAACAAAGTTGAATCGGGTGGGCAATAAATACTCAAAAACTATAATACCCTCCCCCCACCGTCTATAGATGTGTAGAGAGAAGGTATATCAATGATTGGATGCCAGCCTACTGGCTTACGGATGTTCACATCCTAGCTTCAGGTAAGGCTAAGTGTCAACTCTCGTAGTGATATTATGATAACTTTGATTTTGAATTATCTATCTAATCTCAATCGAATTTAGTTATGACTCATTCCACTGATATTGTCTCATTAGCGAAATTAATGGCGGCGGACTTCAGTAACCAAGCCCAAGCCTTTGAAAACCCGCCCTTTTTTGCCCATATTCGGGTTTGTATGCGTCCCCTACCAACGGAATTATTAGATGGGGTGAGCTTGTATTTAGAACAGGCTTATGATATTAACTTAAAACAACCCTATCGAGTGCGGGTATTAAAATTAGTTGCGGTGGAAAATCACATTGAAATTGAGAATTATGTGATTGAAAATGAAGCCGAATTTTATGGTGCATCCCGGGAACCTGAACGACTTCAAGGGTTAACAAAAGAGCGCTTGAAAAAAACAGAAAAATGTTCTTTTATTACCCATTGGACAGGACATGGTTTTAAAGGGGAAGTCGAACCGGGAAAAGGATGTATGGTAGAACGTAAAGGGAAAGTC
>DMPJ01000358.1 GCA_003456035.1 Planktothrix sp. UBA8402 | reverse complement strand
AATGGGTAATAGGGACAATAGCTTTTAATGATTACAACTGATTTATAATTGCCCCATTCTTGATACAATTACTTTAATTATAAACTAAAACCAATAATTATTCACCCGTACATGGGGCAGAAAACTTAACCGATGAATTTAATTAAGAGTCTAACTCAAATTTTAGCAAAATTCAAGGATTTTTTAATCCAAATTAGCAGATTTTCTCAATCTCATGGGGTGATTTTTGCCATAACAATGGGGTTGCTCAGTCGCAGTATTATTTTATTAGCATTTTTTNNTAATAAGCCAATTTCATCAAGTTTCCTCTCAAGCAGAAGCGGTAAAAGTTGAATCGGGTTGGCAGATATTTTCGGCTTGGGATAGTCCCTTATATCAAGGTATTGCTACCTCTGGATATGAAGTAATTAATCAAAATGAACCTGGTGGCAATGTGGCATTTTTTCCTTTATTTCCTTTATTAATTCGGGGATTAATGAATTTAGGTTTACCCTTTGAAATAGCGGGAACTTTAATTAATAATTTAGCTTTTTTTGGAGCTTTAATTTTACTATATAAATGGGTTGAAACAACTAATAATCCTCAAGCTGCACGTTGGGCAACAGCCGTTTTAGCTTGGTGTCCGTTATCAATTTTTGGGAGTGTAATTTATACCGAAGGTTTGTTTTTATTTTTGAGTACCGCCGCCCTACGAGCTTTTGATTTAGAAAAATATCCTCAAGTCATTTTATGGGGAAGTTTAGCCACGGCAACCCGCATTACTGGAATAGCTTTAATTCCAGCTTTTTTAATTACATNNCAGCCTAAAATCGCCTATTTATCCGGCTTATTAAGTGGCGGTGGTTTATTATTTTATAGTCTATATTGTGGGATTAAATTTAATAATCCTATTGCTTTTATTACCGTCCAACATACCCAATGGCAACGCCAAACCGGATTTGATAGTCAAGGATGGTTAAAAATGATTATGCAAATTTTGATCGGTTCTCAAAATTGGAAACAAGGCACAATAGTTGATCTTTGGCATCCGCTTTTGGTGATAATTATTGCTATAATTAGTTATGGTATTTGGCGGTATCGGCATCAATTAGGAAAGGCAAAATTTGATTATATTTTATTTGTCTTAATTGTAATTTTATGGCTAATTGCTGGTGATCCTTTCCTGAATACATCAATAATTTTAGGAGGAGGTTATTTATTGTGGTATTTACGCCAGGAACTCAGTTTAGTGGCGGTGAATTATGGCTTTTGTGCGTTAGGTTTATTATTAGCTTCCGGCGGAACTATTTCCTTGAGTCGTTTAACCTATGGGATTATTTCTATTAGTTTAGCATTAGGAGTAATGTTATCTCATTATCGTCGTTGGGGTTATCTAACTTTGGGATTTTTTGCCCTGTTACTGATTAGTTTTTCAGTCCGCTTTGCCCAACATCTTTGGGTAAGTTAAGGGTTAATCAAATACAAAAATAATGATATAATTAAGGTTAAAGTTTCTGAAAAGGAGAAATGATCATGAAAATCAACAGTCAGAATAAAACCCATTTTTTTCTTCCCTTATTAGTCGCTTCCACCGTGTTAACCTTAACCCCCACCATCGGTTTTATTCCTCCAACACTCGCACAACGAGCTTTAGATTTTGCCACCCAAGGCTGTCGCGGTGTACCCCAGGAAGCCTATTTTATGACGCAGAATTATCATATTAATGTTTGTCGTGGACAAGGGGGTTTATTCATGGTAGTCAGCTTTAGAAATGAACAACTTTTTGATCAATTTCCGGTTCAAGCGCAGGGAAATAGTTATGTAGGAACCTCTCAAAAAGCCTCCTATCAAGTTAACTCGACTACCTTTATAATTCAACCCCATAATAATCCCAGACCGATTACAGAAAGGGTATTAAGAATGCAAGGAAATCCCGGAAATCAAACACCCCAAGAGTCAAAAGTTACCGGAACAGTTACTTACCGTCAACGGATTGCTTTACCGCCAAATGCAACAGTTATTGTTAGATTACAAGATGTGAGTCGTTTTAATAACGCGCCTCGAACGATTACTCAACAAACAAATCCTTTACGCGGTCAACAGGTTCCTGTTCCCTTTTCTTTAATTTATAATCCCAATGATATTCAACCGAATGGGATTTATATTATTCGCGCTGAAATTTATATTGATGGACGATTAACTTGGGCAAATATGAATCAATATCGGGTAATTACTCAAGGTAATCCTAATACTATAGAAATAATTGTTCAACCTGTTAATTAGAATAGAATTTGGTTTAATTAAAACAACAAACAATCAAAATCAACAACAATTTCAAATTGGATGAACTGGATTAGAAATCAAACAATATGATATTTTTTTCTAAAAATAAAATCAAAGTTCATCCAGTGTTAACTGGAATAATTATCAGTAGCTTAATTCTATTTGCTTCTAGTAGTTTACGCCATCTTTTCTTTCAATCTAATGCTTATGATTTAGGAATTTTTGATAATGGAATTTACTTAATTAGTCAAGGAAAAGAACCCTTTGTATCCTTTCGAGGATTACATATTTTAGGAGATCATGCCGCCTATATTCTTTATATTATTGCCTTATTTTATAAAATTTACCCCGATATTCATTGGTTATTTGCTATTCAAGCAATTTCCCTTTCCCTAGGTGCGTTACCAACTTATCAGCTATCCTTACAAGCAGGATTAAAAGAAACCCAAGCTCAAACCTTAGCATTTGTGTATCTATTATATCCTTTAATTTTTAATGTTAATTTATTTGATTTTCACCCCGAAGTTATCGCCTTACCTGCAATTTTATATGCTATTTTAGCAGCTAGAAATAATAATATTTTAGGATTTATAGTCTCAATTTTTATTATTTTAGGCTGTAAAGAAGTTTTATCTTTATTATTAATAGCAATGGGAATTTGGTTATTAATATTTGAGAAAAAATGGCCTGATGCTGCGATCGCAATTCTTTTAGGAATATTCTGGTTTTTCCTATCTACAGAATTCATCATCCCCCACTTTTCCCAAGCACCTCCCATCGCCGTTGGAGTCTATAGTTTCCTGGGAAATTCTCTCTCTGAAATCACCTTAAATATTATATTAAAACCTGGATTAGTATTAAGTAAAATTTTTACCTTAGCAAATTTAGAATATTTAGTTTTACTCTTAATTCCCTTAATTTGGGGATTATCTTGGCGACATTTAAACCCTTTAATTGGGGCGACACCGATTTTATTTTTAAATCTCTTAGCTGAAAATCCGCAAATGAAGAACTTAACTCAACAATATTCCCTAGCAATTTTGCCCTTTCTTCTATTAGCTA
This sequence comes from Planktothrix sp. UBA8402, assembly GCA_003456035.1. Classification (GTDB taxonomy): domain Bacteria; phylum Cyanobacteriota; class Cyanobacteriia; order Cyanobacteriales; family Microcoleaceae; genus Planktothrix. The sequence continues at coordinate 3,832 of DMPJ01000358.1, read as the reverse complement.
TTATTTCTAATTTAGCCACAGGTGGAGGATGGTTTAAACACAAGAAATGGATAATTTTATGGTCTTTAATTTGCTTTTTCGCCTTAGCTAAATATGGTTATTTTGCCTCCAAATATCTCCAAACCCTCGATAATTGGCAAGCTACACGGGAAGCCATAACCTATATTAAAACCAAGGAAAATGTCTTAACAACGGATAAAATCGCCCCCCATCTTACCCATCGTCCCTTCCTAGAGTTAGCAATTCAAGGACGAGAACAGACCGATTTAAAACTCTTTAAATATGTGTTATTAAACCAACGTCACCCCGGATGGCCGAGTTCTCCAGAATTAGTCATCGGATTAGTAAAACGCCTAAAAAATCACCCTGATTTTAAATTAAAATACCATCAGGATGATGTTTGGTTATTTGAACAATCCTCTACTTTAAAACAATTGCAAAAAGCACATAAACCGGGTTGATAATTCTTCGTGTCTTTGTGTCTTTGTGTCTTTGTGTCTTTGTGGTTTCTCTTACAACAGAAGATCAAAGCAAAAATCACTTAGATTGGGCTTGAGTTCCTTGTTTAGCCTTAGAAATTTCACTTCTAAGAATTTCTAACCCTTTCAGATATTGCGGATCATCCGTTGTTCCAACTTTAGTCCGATCCTTTCTTAACTCATCCCGTTGTGCTTCGCTGAGTTCAACCTTAACATCCGGTTGAATACCTTCGTGGTTAATATCTCGACCACTGGGAGTAAAATATTTAGCAATAGTCACCGCTAAACCCGAACCATTTCCTACCCCTCTAACCGACTGAACTAAACCCTTTCCAAAGGTTTTTGTTCCTACTAAAAGTGCCCGTTTATTATCCTGTAATGCACCAGATAAAATTTCACTAGCACTAGCCGATCCACCATCAACTAAAACCACTAAAGGTTTACTGCTTAAAGCCCGATTATTTGCCTTTTGACGGTCAGTTTCGCCTTGACGATCAACCGTAGAAACAATATCTCCTTGATTTAACCACATCCGCGCAATTTCCACACTAGAATAAAGTAAACCCCCAGGATTTGAACGTAAATCTAAGATATAACCTCCGACATTTTGTTTCTCTAAATCACTAATAGCATCCCGCATTTCTTCAGCAGCATTGGCGCTAAAAGTATTTAACCGAATATAACCAATATCCCCCTTAGAACTGGGATTTTTAGAAGCACGAACCGGATGAATTTCAATGCGATCGCGGGTAATATTAAAATCTAAAGGTTTATCCCCGCGTAAGATTTTAATATTAACTTTAGTTCCCACTGGCCCGCGAATTAAACTCACCGCTTCATTAATATCCATTCCCTCGGTTGTGCGACCATCAATTTCGCTAATAATATCCTGGGACTGAACTCCGGCGGTAAATGCGGGAGAATCTTCTATTGGCGAAATCACCACTAACTTTTTCGTCTTTTCATCTTGGGTTAATTGAATCCCTACCCCCGTTAACTCCCCGGAGGTGTCAATTTGCATATTTTTGAATTCTTCGGGGTTCATGAAGCGAGTATAGGGGTCATCTAGCTTTTTCAACATTTCCCGAATCGCTTTGTAAGCCTGTTCGTCGTCGGTGTAGTTACGGTTTAAATATTCCGTGCGAGTAGCCGTCCAGTCCACCTGATTAAAAGTTCCATCCACATAACTTTTATGGATCACCTGCCAAACTTCATCAATCAACTCCTTGGGACTTTCCCGAGAGGATGCTTGACTAGAAAGATGAATTCCCGCCCCCGCAACGGTTACAGCCGTTAACATTACTGCCGTTGCACCAAGAACAAGCCCACTTCTTGAAATAACCATCTGTTTGCTGAACTAGGAAATATAAATTTTAATATCAATACCCCCAATGTAGCACAGGTTTCAGCTTTCGGGTGTTGATTATGGGTTGAGTGTCAAAAAACCATAAAAGTAGTGCGAGCGTCCTCGCTCGCTGAAATATATAGTTTAAATGCACAACAGCTTATAAAATAAATTAGCGAGCGAGTTATCAATATTAATTAGCGAGCGAGGACGCTCGCACTGCTTTGAATTAATTAAGGCTCAACCCAACGACCATCAGTTTTGATCAAATTAATTAATTCTTCAACCCCTTGGATTTCAGGAACTTTTTTAATCTCATCTCGACCCCGATATAGGGAAATAAAACCCGGTTGTTTACCAACATAACCATAGTCAGCATCGGCCATTTCTCCAGGGCCATTAACAATACATCCCATCACCGCAATATCTAAACCCGTTAAATGTTTAGTAGCTTCACGAACTTGATGCAGAACTTCTTCTAAGTTAAATAAAGTCCGACCGCAGGAAGGACAAGCAACATATTCCACCATAGTTTTCCGCAGTCCTAAAGCTTGCAGAATACTATAACAAACCGGGATTTCTTTTTCCGGTGCTTCAGTTAAAGAAACCCGAATCGTATCGCCAATTCCTGCTGCTAATAAAGTTCCAATTCCAGCCGTTGATTTAATCCGACCATATTCCCCATCTCCGGCTTCCGTTACCCCTAAATGTAAGGGATAATCCATACCTAATTCATCCATCCGTTTCACCATCAAACGGTTAGCAGCAACCATCACCGGAACCCGGGAAGCTTTTAGGGAAATTACAATATTTTGAAAATCCAAAGATTCACAAATTTTAATAAATTCTAACGCCGATTCCACCATTCCTTCCGGGGTATCACCGTAGGTAAATAACATTCTTTCTGCTAAAGAACCATGATTTACCCCAATTCGCATCGCCTTACCTTGATCGCGCAAAGAAACCACTAAAGGTTCTAAAGTTTGTCTAATTTTATCACCAATTTCATCAAATTCGGTTTGGGTATATTCCGTGCGATCGCTTTTCGGTTTTTCAAATACATATAAACCGGGATTAATTCGCACTTTATCCACATATTTTGCCACTTCCAAGGCAATTTTCATCCCATTATGATGAACATCCGCCACCAAGGGAACAGGTTGATAAGTTTCCGCTAATTTCTGTTTAATTTTCCCAACGGCGATCGCATGACCAATACTAGGAACAGTCACCCGCACAATTTCACAACCAATTTCATGGAGACGACGCACCGCCGCCGTCGCCCCATCAATGTCCATCGTATCCTCATTAATCATCGACTGGACAACCACGGGAGCACCCCCACCAATAGTAACAGTCGCCACCTGGACGGGACGAGTTTGACGACGGTGAATCATCGTATCCACAGAGGTTTGACTAGCAGGGGTTTGAGTTGGAACAGGTAAAGTTTGCATGGTTAATAACAGATTTTTGTCAATATAGCGATCAGAATTTTGTCTCCCATTTAATAATAGATTGCCATAAAAGGGGCATTTGGGGAATTACCATCGCGGATATTCAAGGGGGTTAGGACAGACAAGTTTTAAATAATTCGCCCAAAACTGGATCATAATTGATTAATTATTGGCAAAATCAAGGTTAAATTAATTCTCGTCCTGATCTTCATGTTTAAGATTAAGGAGGTTTTGCTATAGTTGAATATTATGGTGGGTCTTTTTATGCTCACCTCTACAAGAATTATTATAATTCTACCCAATTTTCTAAACTTAAACCCTCAACTCTTGCTAAATCACTAATACTCAAATCTTTTCCTTTGTTTAGGAGCATCAACCGCCAAAAATCCTCTTTTAATTTCAAAATAAGTAATGCAGCTAATGAAGATATTTTCTTCTTTAGCTTTAACTATTTCAATCTTTTGAAGAATTTGACGATTTTGTCTGATGGCAAGAGAAATGATATTAGTATCGAATAAATAACTCATAATTACCTACTTACGTTTGATTGCATC